>CAZKIR010000121.1:0-10044 GCA_964552835.1 uncultured Bacteroidales bacterium | reverse complement strand
CGTGTGCAAGTTTATGAATAATTTTCATTCATCACCGATATAACACCGTTCACCCCCCCCAGAGGCCGTTCATCAAAAAAATAAAATTTGTTTATTTATTTTTTGGTTGGTAATAATTATTTACATAATTTTGTTTTAGGGTTAGCTATTTCAGAAAAAGTTATTTTTTAATCATTTTGACAGGTGGCCCCCTACGCTGTATTCGCGGGGATAAAAATGTTGGGTTGATTGTGAAGGGAAACATCCAACCTTAATCATTTAACAACCTTATAATGAATAATACAAGTAAAACCCTAAAATTTTTTGCCAGCCAATAAAGTAAACAATCACCCACCAGGGCAATGGTTCATTCGCGAGAAATGAAGGACTGCCCGGGAGCCCACAGCCAGCCATGGACTCTCTTACTCAAATTCAGGAAACAATTGCTATCAGCGTCACTTGTAAATAGGATCGCGATTCCAAAACAAGGATTACATGGCCGGGAAAAAAAGAGCCCCATCCCTTGATGACCGTGAAATCTTCTTCGGGACGTGGCAGTAAAACAATTAAATGTTAAACTTAAGTTTATACGTATTATGAAAACAAAAAGTTTTTTATTAGCAGCACTTTTATTTATATCCGTGTTTATTTTCAATTCTTGTACAAAAGAAAATCAATTAGTAAATAACCAAAGAAAAAAATTTCTCCACTACACTTTACCTGACAAATTAAAAGAAGATATTACCCATGAAAATGGTTTACTGAAATTTAATGACAAGAAAACATTTGATGAAGTTCTTTCTCTTTTAGAAATAGAGGATAAAAAATGGAACAAAGCATTTTCTATGCATTATTCGAGCTATACCTGTGAGGAAATTGACAGTATTGCAGAAGTTATTGGTTTTAATGAAAACTTAGTATACGAGACATTCGAAAACCACCATTCTTTCTATTCATTAAGGGCAAAAATTGCCAAAGAAGAACAGGTGTGGTTAAACAATAAGGTACTTGATTTAGATAATGATCCTGATAACCATCATATAGTTGGCAACGAATACCGTTCTGTAATAAACGAGAATTCAGAATTAATGATTGGTAAATCCATTTATAAAATAAAAGAAAATTGGACCGTATATGAAATAACTGACGGGAATTTTGCCACTCTTAAACAATTAAGAAATGGTTATTTAAAAAGCAAAAGTCCTGATTTACATAATGTCATTATTCATAATTCTGAAGATAATTTAAAAGGTTCAGACAATTGTAAATCAAACCATTCTGACACAGAATATGAAAACTATAAAACAGATTATTTACTAAAAGCCCGCTTAACAATTACCAATAGCCTATTTGGACACTTCGTGAAAGCTGAAAGCTGGAAATATAAAAGAAAAAGGAGAAGATGGAGAAAGAAAAGGGGTATTCATTGTATTGCCATATGGGGAAACGTTAGAATAGATAATTGCAGTGGTGATGAATATTCAGCGGATATAAATGGTTGCTCAAATGATGATAAACATTATTCCTTAAAAAACGTAGCTAATGGAAAATTTGTAGCAAAAAGTGGGGCTATTAGTTCTAAACATACCATTGATGGAATTTATGCTGAAAAAATTGTACTAAATTGGCCATAAACTGAGTTTTGTAATTAGGCTATCCAACTATTTAGATTTTGGATAGCCTACTTAAATGAATAACCATGAAAAAAAATATTATTTCCTTGCTTTTGCTTTTCATCTTTTGTACAGTTGCAGGCCAATTGCCAAAGAGCAAGGGCTTCACGGTTTTTTCTTTAGCCGAAACAAACCGGTTGCCCAAGGGCTCCATTAATGACCATCTCGAGCCTTCCTTTGATATCGGGTATTCCCTGGGCTTCTCCCGGGCATTTGCCATTTACGGCGATTTTTTCATGGATATCGGGGGCATGTTGCACCTGTCCAGTTATAACCTTTTCCTGCACCTGGAGAAAAGTGAATTTGAAATACCATGGGATTTACAAGATAATTGGAGGTATCATCACGCGCGGTTTACCGTCCCGGTCAACATCCTCTACCAATGGCCCCTTAACCCAACACTAAACATCATGGCCAAGGCGGGTTTTCACGCGAGTTCTTTCTTGCTTGGCCATAAAGAACGTACCTTGGGCATGGGCGGGGAAGAAAACCAGCTCACCGCTTTTCATATCAAGTTCGATTATCCCTACCAACCTGCACTGGGCAGCCAGGTATTGGTGGGCCTGCACAAAACCCTGGGCAACGGAAATGCCCTGGGCCTTGCCATGGGCTATTCTTTTCAATACGGCAAGCCAAAGACCGGGAGCTACAAGATCGTTCCGGAAACTTCCAGCGGCATGAACGGGGAGCTTGGCCTTCACGATAATTATCTGTCCATCGGGTTTAATTATTTTTACAAGATCTCCCGATAAGAATGAACCGTATCCTGCTTATATTCCTTATCTTGTTTGCTTCTTGCGAGATAGAGGTGCCATTGGACAAGGACAAGATACAAAAACATGCCGTGGTCAATGGCTTGTTTACCACTGATAGCCTGTTTAAGATATCGGTAACCGAATCCCGTGACATTTTTAACGATAAAATGGATTTTGATAAATATATTGATGCCACGGTCGACTTGTATGGTGACGGGCAATTGATTGAAACCCTCACCTATCTTGACAGCGGCCTGTACACCACCACGGGGCACAAGGCCAAGCCCGGTAAGCGATACCAGGTAAAAGTGCAAAGCAAGTACGGTACATCCACCGCGACAAGTACGATCCCAACACTTGTAGTGCCCGATACACTCCGGTACACGATAAATGCTGGTTTTTTGCAAACCGGGCAAGCTTATGATATAGTTAATATTGATTTGAAGGATCCCGGGGGAGAAGAAAATTTCTACGCGATATATATTCAATACCGGATACTTGATTCAGTTTGGAAAATTAATGAAAATTGGGAACTTCCTATTACACGTTTCGAGGGATATTATAGTATTTATAGCTATGATCCGGCTATCCAAATCGATCTAGAATCAGAAGAAAGCCTGTTTGACAAGAACCTTGTAGTATCAGACAAGTTGATAGATGGAAAGGCCCATAGTCTAGAGATCAATATTACAAGTTTTAGTCAAATGGCCCAAAACATACGTCATCTCGTACATGTCAATTTTCATTCAGTTAGCAAGGAATATTACCAGTACATGAAAAAAAGGATCCAATACAACAAGCAATCTGGATCGGCAGCATGGGAAGATTTCTCGGAGCCCGTGCAGGTATATACAAACGTGAACAACGGCTATGGCATATTTGCCGGTTACGTTCCATACCGGTATACCTTATATATTGATGCGGACACCATAAAAGCTTATAAAGAATGAGCCGTCCATTTATTATCGCGCTAAAAAAAAGAGTTTTCTCGTTTTTGTTGCCATGTTTTTTGGTTTTCCTGGCAAACCAAAGGATGGTCAATGGCCAAACAATTAAAATTACCGGTTATGTCCTGGACGCTGAAAACGGGGAACCCCTGATCGGGGCTAACCTGTGGGAACAAAACACGGGCACCGGGGCCACCACTAACACCTATGGTTTTTATACCCTTATCCTGCCTGTCGGGAGGGATTCATTGGACCTGATCATCTCGTATATTGGTTATGGCAGCATGCATGAGAAAATTAGGGAGGCACAGGGGAAACCATTTCATTTTTACCTGGAACCGCGAACTGAAGAAATAGAAGAGGTGACCGTTACATGCCAACGAAAAGCGAGTGAAAAAAACGAGATGGGCATAGCGAGCATCCCCACCAAACAAGTAAAAATGCTGCCGGTATTGGGAAGCGAGGGCGATATCATGAAATCCCTGCAACTCATGCCCGGCATACAAACGGGCAAGGAAGGCAGTAGCGGGATGCACGTGCGGGGCGGTACCCCGGATCAAAACCTGGTGGTGGTAGATGGTGTACCATTGTACAACTTGAACCACCTGGGCGGTTTCGTGTCGGTTTTCAATACCAGCGCGATCAACCGTGCAAAAGTGATCAAATCAGGGTTCCCCGCCCGTTACGGGGGGCGCTTGTCCTCCATAGTGGATATCCGGGTAAAAGAAGGCAACAACAAAGAATTTAGCGGTGAAGGGACCTTAGGCCTTGTTTCCTCGAAAATTATGGTAGAAGGGCCTTTTAAAAAGGATACATCTTCTTACATGCTCTCTGCCCGCCGGTTCATGGCCGATCTGGTATACCGGCCTATCCTCAAGTACAGGGACGATATCAACACGGGGTACCATTTTTACGACATAAACGCAAAAGTTAACCAAAAACTCGCCAAGGGAAAACTTTACTTTTCTGTTTACAATGGCCAAGACAAGCTTTTTACCAAACACCTTGAAATTGACAAGGAAGATGAGGCCAAATCAAACCTGAAATGGGGAAACTTTTTAAGTACGGCAAGGTTCAGCCGCGCCTACAATAAGTCATTGTTCACGCACCTTGCCATGTATTATTCCCGGTACCACTATGGCATGGAATCAAGGTATACCTCTAAAAGTGAAAAAAGCTTGATCGTGAACGGGTACCGATCCCTTGTCCAGGACGCGGGCTTGAAATACAACCTGGAACACGCCCTTGCACCAGGTTACAAGCTTTATCACGGGGCAGGCCTTGTTTACCATGATTTTAGGCCGGGCATGTCAAGTTACGAAAGGGAGGCCAACAAGGTAACATTAGACACGGCATTTAACCAGGAAATATACAATGGCCTGGAAAGCAATGCGTTTATTGAAAACCACTTGTCCTGGAAAACCTTCTTTTTTGCCAACATTGGCTACCGTTTCAGCCATTATTACCTCGACAAACAAAATATTTTCTTTCATGAACCCCGGGTATTTTTGAAGGTAAAACCTTTTCGAGACATCGGGATAAAAGCTTCATACGCCAGGATGAACCAGTACGTGCACATGCTTTCCTATGGCGGGCTTGGGCTCCCGGCCGACTTGTGGATACCATCTACCCCCAGGATATGCCCTGAAACATCGGACCAGGTATCGTTAGGCGTGGCCAGCGACATCGCTGGTCAACTTGAACTGACCCTTGAGGCATATTATAAAAAAATGTACAACTTGATTTCCCTGAAAGAAGGGATCATGTTTTTTTCCAGTTCCCTTTCCTGGCAAGACAAAATTGAAACCGATGGGGTGGGTTATTCCAAGGGCCTGGAGATATTGCTGCACAAGAAACAGGGCAACCCAAGCGGTTGGATAGGGTATACCTTATCGAAAACCGAACGAAAATTTGAAAACTTGAACATGGGCCGGTATTATCCTTACAAGTACGATCGGCGGCATGACTTGAGCATTGTCTTCATCCAAAAACTCAAGAGCGGCGTGGATCTATCTGTCGCGTGGGTGTACGGCACGGGCAACGCCATTACTTTGCCTTACGAGGCTTATGACGCGATAGGGATAAGGAATAAATACCATTATGAAATTGAAGTTCAAGAACACCGGAACAATTTTAGGACGGCACCCTATCACAGGCTCGACCTGGGCATCAATTTCACCAAAGAAAAAAGATGGGGCAAGCGTACCTGGAACGTCAGCGTGTATAACGTGTACAACCGTATGAACGCGTATTACTATTATACCCGTGTAAGGACCAACGAGCTGGATGAGCAATATACCAGGCTATATAAATTTGTATTGTTCCCGATCATCCCGTCAGTTAGTTATAGTTTTCGTTTTTGAAAAGTGAAATGGAAGACAAGTTTTAATCCACAAGGGGGATATAACAAATCCTACAAGATAAAACCATATTCCAGTTCAAGAAGGTTAAAAAAATTCTATTTTAAGGCAAACTTTTATGTAAAAGATTATGGGGTTCACCCAACCCCAGCTTGGCATACTGCAGATTTATTAATAAAATGTGGGGCAAGTGACTGCAATTGGGTTAATTAAACGCCTTTTTAATTTTGGCACATAATAATATTATATATATTTAAGTTTAAATAGTGGTTTTAGTAAAAAAAAATATTTTTTTCTTAAAACCACTATTTATTTAAAAATGAATATAAAGTGAAAAAACTTTTCTTGCACTTGAGCCTATTGCTGCCAATATCTACTATTCAGGCTATAAATGATGTGAAATCAAGTATTGGTTACTCTAAATTCCAAACAGGGGAAAGAGGTATTGCTTTTTCTCAACAATATGTTATCAGCCGAAATAACTTTTTTCGTTTTGGTTGTTCTTTAACCCATTCCCAAGGAGTAAAAAAGATCCCAAATGCGCTTTTTTTTAACCAGTTGACAAGAACCCAACTCACAACTGATTTTGGTATTTCCCCTATTTTTTTTAGAAGACATGAAATAGGATTGGAGGGAAACTTCGGTGTTTGTTATTTAACTTTATCCGAGGCCTTTAGAAAAATTATGACCGAGGTTCATACCGATCACACTATACCTTCGACAAGGGATATTTACGATGTGTCAACAACCATTTACATTAAGCCTGCTTGGGGATTTTCTGCTTTTTATAATTATCATGTAAATGAAAAATGGCTCTTAGGTTTGCGGTATAGCCAGCAGTTTTCGATAGTTCAAAATTATGCCCTGGCCATATGCTTGGGCTTACGAATAGGCCACTCTCACGAGGATTAAAGTAAAGGGTACGCGCATGAAAAATATTATCTTGGTCATCCTGTTTTCGGTCAGCTTTTCCTCTTGTACCAAGGAAGTACAGCTTAATTTGCCCAAGGAAAAAGAACAAGTGGTTGTTAATGCTTTTTTGATGCCCGACAGCCTGCCCAAGCTTAACCTTTCAAAAAGCACGGGTATTTATGAGCTTGATATACAATTCATAAACAATGCATCCATCCAATTATTCCGGGAAAACGAGTTAACCGGGTTCGCGGAACATCTTTCCAAGGGCACTTATTTGTTGGACCATTTACCACGACCAAACAACGATTACTCGGTTATCATTAATGTCCCGGGCAAGGCGCAATTATCGGCACGGACATCTATTCCTGAAAAAATCCCTGTCCTTTCCATGGAAAAGATGGATTATTATGCCCGTGACGAGGACGGGGTTTATTACTCCGAACTGCAATTCAGTTTTCAAGAACCGGGCAATGAAATAAATTTTTACGAGATAAAACTTGTATACCATAATACCAAGGGAAACAGCACCTTGCTCTATCCTTTCGCCTTGCATGATAAAATATTAATCGAGGAAGGAGAGGCGAAGTTATACCCAAATGCCCTGCCTTTTTCTGATAAAATTTGCAATGGCGAACTATGTACCCTGACGGTAAATTACTATCCCCCGAAAAGCTGCCAGGGAGACAACCATGATTGCAAGATTGCTGACGAAAACTATCGGCTGATTTTGTATTTTCGCTCGGTTTCAGAAGAATACTACTTGTACAAGAAGAAGTTGATCCACCATCTTCATGGGAAGGAAAATGATTTTTGGGACGGTTTTAACAATCCCGTTACCATGTACAGCAACGTGAAAAACGGCCTGGGCATCGTCGCCGGCTATAACGAATACATTGACACCAGCAAAACAATCCCTTGATTAAATTTTTTGAGCCATGCTTCGTCCAAAACTAGCCCCTTTCATGTCCCTGTTAACTATATTCCTGGGATTTCAGCTTTTCGTTTTTCCTCAAGAAGTGACCCTTAGCGGTTTTATAATTGACAAATCATCTGGTGAAAAAATTATAGGCGCCACGGTTTATGAACCCAACCAGCAGAAGGGCACGGTAACAAACCAGTTTGGGTATTATAGCCTCGAACTCCCCTCTCCCGGGCTAATCGAACTAACCGTATCCCATGTAAGCTACCAGCAAGGGGAAATCGATACCATAGTACAAGCAGATACCCGGCTAAACATTTATCTGGAAAGTGGAAAATACCTTGAAGAAGTCCAAATTACCTGGAAAGGGGATAAAAGCGTTTCACGGGGCATTACCCATGCCTTGCCTATCCAAACGATCAAAAAGTTACCCTCGCTGGGCAGTGAAACCGATATCATGAAAACTTTTCAATTATTGCCCGGCGTGAAAACCGGCACGGAAGGCACGAGTGCCCTGCACGTGAGAGGCGGCAGCCACGACCAAAATCTTGTCCTGTTGGATGATGTACCGCTTTATTACATTAATCACCTGGGCGGTTTTGTTTCCGCTTTTAATTCTGACGCAATAAATAACGTTACCTTAACCAAAGGAGGGTTCCCTGCCCGGCATGGAAGCAGGCTTTCGTCCATCATGGAAGTAAGGATGAAAGATGGCCATAAAAAGAATATACAAGGAAGCGTTACGCTTGGCCCATTATTATCGAAAGCAAGTTTGGAAGGCCCATTAAAAAAAGATACTTCGAATTTCATGATATCAGGACGTCGGTTCATGTACGACTTACTTGCAAGGCCTTTGAGCAAAATATTGTTCAAGGGGGTGTCTGTCGGTTATCATTTTTATGATGTAAATGCCAAAATATCAAGGCAACTCGACCATCGAAACCAACTTTACTTGAGCCTTTACCAAGGGGATGACAAATTTTTGATGAATTACGAGGAAAAGGACATGGACGTGAAGACAAGGTATTCCATAGCGTGGGGTAATTTTCTCGCGGCCGGGAGATGGAACCACGTGTACGGGCCTGAGCTTTTCAGCAATGTCACTGCCTATTTCACACGGTACCGGTATAACAACAAGTCTTTGTTCATGGACTCTAAGCCCGTTTTCTTGGAAAAAACCATGCATTTTGATTCCAGGATAACGGATTATTCCCTTAAAGGGGATTGGGACTACTACCCGGGATCGGTTTTTTCCTTCAAATTTGGCGGCCAGTTTACCTATCATATTTTTAAACCCGGTGCCACGGCCTATGAAAGCACGGCAGGCGATGAAGGGGCAGGTAATAACTCGTTTGGTGACACGGGCTTTGCCTCCCTGGAAAATGCCCTTTACTTGGAAAATATTTTACAAGGTCCTCGTGGTTTTGACATGAACCTCGGGATAAGGGCTTTCCATTATTTCATAGAGAGTAAAAGCTTTTTCCGGCTTAGCCCGCGGCTCATCATGGAAAAGGAACTGGGAAAAGGAAAGGCTATCAATGCCAGCTTTGCCATCATGCAACAACCGGTTCATTTGCTGGCCAGCCCGGCCATTGGACTGCCCAGGGATTTATGGTTGCCAGCCACGGCCAAGGTTCCGCCTGCCTACTCCTACATGGGTTCAATAGGCTTCAAGATGC
The DNA here is from genome assembly GCA_964552835.1 of uncultured Bacteroidales bacterium. Lineage (GTDB taxonomy): Bacteria > Bacteroidota > Bacteroidia > Bacteroidales > CAYFUP01 > CAZKIR01. Next base: position 817 of record CAZKIR010000121.1, on the reverse strand, counting down.
CATTGAAAAATGGTGCCCAGTTGGCCAGTGATGTCTATTACAAGAAAATGCATGGCCTTATCGCGTACAAGGAAGGCATCCCTTTTATGGTTAGTTCAGAAAACTGGGAAGAACAGCTTGAGACCAATGGGAAAGGTTTTTCTTACGGTATCGAGTGCATGATATCGAAAAGCCATGGCCCCCATGAATATTTTGTTACATACACCTACTCGAAGGCCAAAAGAGAATTCCAAGGCATTAATAACGGCCGATTATATAATTACAAGTACGATCGCCCCCATGACATAAGCTTCGTTTACCAGTACAATTTTAATCAAAATATTTCTTTATCGGGTACATGGGTATTTTATTCCGGCGAGGCCATTACGATGCCAACGGGCAAATTCTTGATCATGGACGACAGCGAGGACAATAATGCAGTGGAGTTAATAAACGAAGGGGTAATTTACCCGGGAAAAAATGTATGCCGCTTAAAACCTTATCACCGCATGGATATAGGGCTGCGATTTGAAAAAGAAAAACCCAACGGCAAAAGGACGTGGGCCATAAATGTTTATAACTTTTATAACCGACAGAACCCCTTTTATTATTATTTTGAACAACAGTACGACGAGGACTTGAACATTACCGGGACGAAGCTCATGCAACAAAGCATTTTTCCCGTATTGCCCACGGTGAGTTACCGGTTCGAATTCAGGTGAATCAAAACGGGAGCCGGCTAAATCCAGGGGATTTATGGGTCGCGGGAGGGTGGAAGAAATAGGGAGTGGGGAGCGGTGAGTAGGAAGTAGGGAGTAAACCAGAAACCAGGATCTAT
>CAZKIR010000120.1:5482-10078 GCA_964552835.1 uncultured Bacteroidales bacterium | reverse complement strand
TGTTGTTGATTTATCTTATAAGCCGTGTAAATTTCGGTGCCACCATAATACAGGGCAAAAATCCCCAGGAGGGCAAAAATCAACGTACCGCCTTCGAAAGGTTTAATCAATAAAATCAATCCGAAGATAATTAATACCAAGCTGTTGATGGTGACAAAACCCGTGTTCAGGATTTCTTTCAATTCCTTTGAAGTCGCGAGTTGAATTACGCCAGCCACGATCGCCCAGATACCAATTATCACGAGCAGTACACTTACCGATGCTTTGGGATAAATTATGATCAACAAGCCCACGATTAAATCAATAACCCCTTCCACGAGCCAAAAGTTGGCATTGGGCATCGTTTGTTTTCGTATGATAGACAGGGCCACTAACACGCCCCCGCCAACAAGGGCTAAAATCCCGAATATGGTTACCAGTGTGGTAATAGTGCCGCTAGGCTTAAACAAGGCAAATAGGCCAAAAATAATGGCCAGGATTCCTTTCACGTAAGAAATGGTGGTGTTTTTTTTAATCATGATGGTTTATTTTTAGTTAATCAATATTCGCTTTTTCTTTCAGTTTATTGCTTTTTTTTTCCAGCAAAAGGTTTAGTTGTTGAATAAATTGCCGTACCTGCCGCACGTTCCGCAAACGATAAGAGGCCGAGGTGGGACTGCCGTGATCGCCCACGAGAATACCAATGCCTTTATCTGCCAAGGCGTTAAAAGCATCTTCATCCGTTAGGTCGTCGCCAATATAGATGGGCAAGGTTTTATCAAAGGCAACTTCGAACGCGTCAATAAGCCAGAAAACCGCCTTCCCCTTGTGCCATTCTATATCAGGTTTCAGTTCATAGATTTTTTTACCCCCGGCCGTCTTAAGGCCTTTAACCTGCCCGGTTACCTCCTCGATGGATTCCCGGATTTCTTTAATGTATTTATCATCCACGTTACGGTAGTGGACAGCAATGGCAAATTGTTTTCGTTCTATTTTAAGCCCTGGTATGATTTTTAATTTTTCTTCCAGTTGAACCTGGGCCTGGTCAAGATTTGGCAGAAACTTGTCGCGCATGGGGTGCTGCATGAACACGCCGCCAGGCCCCGATATCCTAAATCCATGACTACCGGCGTAATAAATATCTGGTAAATTTACCAAATCCTTCACGTCGTCCATGTCACGGCCGCTCACGACAGCAATTTTTACCATGCTCGAGAGCTCGCGCAACACGTCCCGCATCTCGTCTGAAAGAATGGCATCTTCCGGTTGTTCAACGATAGGGGACAGTGTACCATCATAATCCAGGAACAAGATGGGCTGAAGTGTGTCCAGGCTTTTAAACAGGACATCCTTTTGGGTAAAAGCATTGGGGAGACTTTGTTCAATATTCGGCTTTTCTTCTTCTGTCTCTTCCAATATCAAATCATCCAGGGTTTTTACTACCAAATCGGCCCCGTTTTCAAGCAAGGCTTTACGTTTTCCTTCACGATTTATCCCAACTACAACACCGAAGTTAGCATCTTGGGCGGCATTTGCCCCAGGTACAGAGTTTTCGAGAACGATAGTCCTCTCGGGCTCCACGCCAAGTTCCCGGGCCGCTTCAATAAAAATATCACTCTCGGGTTTGCTTTTTAGGCCACGTTCTTCTATGTCTATACCGTCCAGGCTAACATCAAATGCTTCTTTCAATTTAGAATTATGCAATATCATGTTCGCATGTTTGCTAGAAGAGATAGCGCCAACCTTTATATTTCTTTTTTTCAAGGCTTTAAATTTCCTGATAGCATCTTCATAGTATTTTATCTCCGCCTGCTCTAATTGTTCTTCGAATATTTCATGTTTTAGGTTGGCCAATCCAAACAAAGTACTATCACCCGGTGAATCAGTTGATTTTCCTGGGGGAAGGCTCACGTGGTGGGCTTCCAAAAAATCTTTTATTCCTTCATACCGGTTTTTGCCTTGTATATGTTTGATATAATCGTCTTGTAAAGATTGCAAGGGGATTTTTCCTTTGCTTACATTTTCGGTGTCTTCAAGGTATTCTTCTAGTACCTCTCGCCATGCTTCAGCGTGCAAACGCTCTGTATTGGTAACAACCCCTTCAATATCGACCAGTACGGCTTGAATTCCGCTAATCTTAATTTTAGGGGGCCTAAACGTATTTTGTTCCATTATTTCTTGTAATTTCTTTGACGAATTTTTTTACTGGCAAATAGCACGATCATTAAACGGTTAATGGTAAATATTGTTCGTTATGTTATCGAATTCAAGCCAATAAACATGAAGTTTTTTTATTCCCCAAGACCAAATGCATAATAAAAAATTTGGGCATACCCAGGATATATTCCTTGTACCATCACGCCACCTTCCTTTTTCTCGATAACTTGTTCAAATTCCCGGGCTGTTTTTATCCTCTTCCGGTCCACGGCGGTAATCACGAAACCTTCTTTCATCTTCGTTTGCTCTGAAATAACGCCCTGGGAGATATCCACAACTTTTACCCCTCCATCAACAGTCAACCGTTTTTGTTCTGTTTTACTTAGTGTTGACACGCTAATACCTAACTTATCCATCTTTGGAATATCTTCTTTTTTTACCAGTTCGGTGCTTCCCCTGCGGTTTTTCAAGGTTGTTTCCAGGGTTAGGGTTTTTCCATCGCGCCACAATTTCACTTCTACCTGATCGCCAGGTTGTTTTTGGCCAATTACCCCTTGTAGTTCGGCTGAATTTTTTACCTTTTTGCCATCAATGGAAAGAATGATATCTTTTTTTTGCACACCCGCTTCTTCGGCCGCGCTATTAGGCAATATGCTATCTACATAAACCCCGCTGGTAATATCAGTTTCTAATTTTTCAGCTAGTTTCGAGTTCATGTCACGTATATATACGCCCAGGTAACCCCGTTGTACCATCCCGTGTTTCTTCAGGTCGTTTACCACTTTTTTCGCGATATTCACCGGGACGGCGAAAGCGTATCCGGCATACGTGCCTGTCGGGGACGCTATGGCAGTATTAATACCGATTAACTTTCCTTCCAGGTTTACCAATGCGCCCCCGCTATTCCCGGGGTTCACGGCCGCGTCGGTTTGTATAAATGATTCGATGGCCGATTGATCCTTAAAAATGTTTATATTCCTTGCTTTCGCGCTCACGATACCTGCTGTTACAGTAGATGATAGGTTGAACGGGTTACCTACAGCCAGGGCCCAACTGCCGACCTGCACGCTATCGGAATTTCCAAATTGGATAAACGTCAAATCTTTTTCATCTATTTTTAACAAGGCCAAATCGGTCATCTTGTCTTTTCCTACCAACTCGCCCGTGTATGTCCGGTTATCGTACAAGGTAACTTCGATTTTATCGGCTTTCCGGATAACATGGTTGTTCGTGATGATGTAGCCATCTTCGGAAATTATCACACCAGAACCAGCTCCGCGTGTATACTCGTCTTTTTTCGGGCGCCTGTAAAAAAACTCGTCACCAAAAAATTCGCGAAAAGGTTCCGGGATTTCTTCTAATTGTTCTTTTCTATCTTCCTTTGTCGGTTTTATCACGTTCTTCACGTGCACTACACCGGGCATAGCCAGTTGGGCAGCATACCGGAAATCCATTTGATCGGGCACCTCGTAGCTTATTACTTTTTTTCTTGCTGTTTGTAGCGATTGTTCTTGTTTTTCTTCAAAGCTGGTAAAATTTTCATCACCTGGTTGCACGTTAAGGCCTTGTCCACCGCACGAGGTTATCAGGATAATAATGCCGGCAATAAGTATATTTATCTTGTTCATTTCTTAGGGTTTTGTTATGATTACAATTTATTTTTCTTTCTTGTTATAGGAAACTTCCAACTCACTTATAACTTCTTTCGCACCTCCTTCATATGCGTTGCGAATGGCAAATTTTTCCTCTCTTTCAGTTTCCACGGTACCTTTCAAGGTAACTACCTGGTTTTCTACTTTTACTTTTACATCATCCTCGTTCACGTAAGGCGACCACCATAATTCGTTTTCAATGGCCCGTTGTATCGCATTGTCTTCTTGGGCAATATTGACCCCTGGCAAGGGGTATGGCCCGTAAAATGTCGTGTAGGGCAAGTTTACCTGGGTTTTTATCTCCAGGTTGTTCTCGATAGTAGTGACCCCTTCAATTTTGGATGCCACTTCTTCCGCGCGTTGTTTTTCAAAATAATCTTCCACGCTTCCTTGAAGGAACAATTTACCTTCCTGGCATTCCACGTTTATCAAGTAATGTTTCAAGTATTGGTCACGGGCAAAGGCTTTAAGGATTCTGCTTTTTAATTCCTTGTTGGTAGAAACTTTATCGGGTTTAACCCGGATGTTATTGTTTACTTTCCACACCCCTACAATATTATCGGCTACTTTTCCAGCCGATTTTTTAGCTTTCAGGTTTGTTACCAGGCCCGAAAGGCTTACTTCCCCGTCTTCTGCCTTCACGTCAATATCAAATGGTTTTACCCTGTAATCATATTTAAAGGCCCTTTTCACGGCTGCCCTCGTAACAGAGTCATTTTTCGCCACGTATTTTTCTTTCCGCATCATCTTATCCCTGGCCCATTTGGCCACGGTAAGGTCTTCCGCGTCCACTTTCTTCACGCCGTTC
>CAZKIR010000120.1:0-5472 GCA_964552835.1 uncultured Bacteroidales bacterium | reverse complement strand
ATCCGCTTTTCCACGGCACTGCCCACGATCCCGCTCAAGCTTACCACACCGTCCTCAACTTCAACTTTTACAAGCCCGTCGTCTATCCGGATATCGGAATGCAATATGCTCTTTGCCTCAATTTTAATTTCGGCATCCAACGGCTTTCGATCCGTGGATTTATAGTTCACCAGGTTGTTCACTTCTTTTACCCCGCTCACGGCTTGTACCACTTCCTCGGCCAATTTTCTTTCTTGCCAGGCATCTACCAATCCCTTCATGGTAACTGCCCCGTCGTTCGCGCTTATTTCAATTTCATAGGTCTCCGTGGCGGCATCCTCGAGCAAGGCTTCTTCCACCCGCTTTACCAACACCTCATCTTTCACGTCTTCGGTTTTAACTGTTATATGATTGAGCACACCGAACACACCTTTTATCATAAGGGCAATTTCTTCCGCTTTTATTTTTGCCAGCAAGTATTCCGTCGTTCCAGACAGGCTTACAATCCCTTCCTGTACCCTAACGTTTATTTTCTCTCCCGGGACTTCCGGGTACATGGCAAATTCCTTTTTTATTACATCCGTTATTCCCGTATCGGTAATAACTTTTTTGTCATAATCAACCAGCCTGTCTTGGCTTCTTTGTTTGCATGAGCCCATGCTTAATAATACAAAACCCAACAACAACACGCTTACTCCTTTTATAGAAATCCTGTTTGTAATCTTTAGCTTGTTCATGATATAGATATATTTTGTGTTCAAAAATTTACTTTTTAAACCAGACTTACTTTTGGCCTATTTAAAGAGAAATATTATGCCATAGAAAGAAGCTTCCACAAGAATGTAGTCAAGTACAAGTAAATCAATGGCATAACATGTAAGTAAGGCCGCCCCCGGGAAAAAACCGTGGAAAATTTTCCACGAAAAATGAAGCGGGTTCTACAGTAAATAACGAAACTAATTATAGTGCCTCTTAAAACCGACTATATAACCACCAACCAGGATGGAGGCATTTTAAGCATTGCCGGAAAACCAGGAGCTACTTGTATTATAAAGGGCAGTGATACGGAAATAAGCGGAGATATTTTACCAGGGGAAGGAAGTGGTGGTAGCCAAACTTCAAGCGATACCCTATAAAGAAATTCCATTTCGGGAACCCTTTCGGGTAATATAATGTAAATATACCTTTTTATACTGGGCTCATTTTATTAATACAGGTGATTTTATGGTAGTCAAACAATAAAACACGATTGATGCAAATTACCCCTGGATTTCCTGTCAAAAAAATAGCTTTTTTTAATATTTCCCATTAAATTAGCAGGGGGCAATATATTATTCATTGCATTGATTACCAGGCTATTTTTTATATTGATATGATTGACCAGGGCACGATTGAAAAAATATTTGACGCGGCAGAAATTACCGAGGTAGTGGGCGAGTTCGTGAACCTGAAAAAAAGGGGCACGAATTTTCTGGGGCTTTGCCCGTTTCACAACGAGAAAACCCCTTCTTTCTCGGTATCCCCTTCAAAAGGGATTTACAAGTGTTTTGGATGTGGGAAAGGCGGCAACGCGGTCAATTTTATCATGGAACACGAGAGCCTTACTTATCCCGAGGCATTGCGTTTCCTGGCCAAGAAATATGGCATAGAGGTAGAAGAAAAAGAGCTTACGGCCGAGCAAATCGAGGAAAAAAACACCCTCGAGAGCCTACACGTGGTAACTGAATTCGCCGGGAAGTATTTTTCCAATATCTTGAAAAACCACAAGGAAGGCAAGGCGATTGGCCTCAGTTACCTGGCCGAAAGGGGTTTTCGGGAAGATATTATCGATAAATTTCAATTGGGTTATAGCCTTGATGAATGGGAAACCTTTACTAAAGAAGCCTTGCGGCAGGGCTACAAGAAAGAGTACCTGGTAAAAACCGGGCTCAGTATCGAGAAAGGGGACAGGCTTTTCGATCGCTTTAGCGGGCGGGTTATCTTTCCTATTTACAGTCTATCGGGCCGGATGATCGGCTTCGGGGGGCGCACCCTGAAAAAAGACAAGAAAACGGCCAAGTACCTGAACTCGCCCGAGTCGGACATATACCACAAGAGCAAAAGTCTGTACGGGATTTTTCATGCCAAGAAATCCATGGTACAACTGGATAAATGCTACCTGGTGGAAGGCTATACCGACGTGCTTTCTTTTCACCAATCGGGCATCGAGAACGTGATAGCCTCTTCCGGGACCTCCCTTACCCTGGAACAGGTGCGATTGATCAAGCGTTTTACCCATAACATAACGGTCATTTACGATGGCGACGAGGCCGGGATAAAAGCGAGCTTGCGCGGGATAGAAATTATCCTGGAAGAAGGCATGAACGTGAAGGTGGTGCCCTTGCCCGAAGGGGAAGACCCCGATTCTTTTGCCAAAAGCCGTAACGCGACAGCCCTGGTGGAGCATATCGAACAAAACGAGATAGACTTTATCTTGTTCAAAACCAGGTTGTTGATGGGCGAGGCCAAAAAAGACCCCATCAAAAGGGCTTCCCTGATATCCGATATCGTACGCAGCGTGGCCGTGATACCCGATTCCATATCACGTTCAGTTTACATAAAGGAATGCTCCGGTATCATGGATATTGATGAGCAGGTACTGCACTCGGAAACCAACAAGATACGGAAGAAGAAATACCAGGACGATTACAAGCGGGAACAGTTTAAGCAAAAACAAGAAAAAAGCCAGGAAACAAACGAAAATCAAAGCTTTGAAGGAAAAGAAGGGCAAGCTCAGGAAAAAGAAGTGATCCGTTTGCTGGTGGCCTACGGCATGAGCGTGTTTGCTTCTGAAGAAAACGAGGAGGGCGAATGGGAAGATACCCTGGTGGCAGAATACATCATCGGGGAAATTACCCACGATGAACTGACGTTTTCTTTCCCTACCTATCAAAAAATATTCGAGGAATACCAACAAAAATACGGGCAAGAAGGACAAGTGGGGGCACATTATTTTACCCATCACCCCGATGAAACCGTGAGTTCCTTGTGCGCCGGTTTGTTAAGCCCCAAGTACAAGGAGAGCAAGTATTGGAATCGCAACGGGAACGTGTACGAAACTGAAGAAGACCGCCTGGACCACGTGGTACGGGACGGGGTACTTGCCTTCAAGAACTTGAAAATACAGGAACTTATCAAGCAAGCTGAAAAAGACCTGGTGGCCGCCCAAGAAAAACAAGACCCTGATGAAATCAATACCTGTTACCAAAATTTCGTGGCCCTTACCCGCCTGAAAATGGAACTGGCCAAGAACCTGGGTGAGCGGACAATTGTTAGGTAACATGGCTATTGTCAGCTTATAATTGCCTTCCTAAAAAATCCCTTACTGCCCGAACTTTGCCCCTGGTAAATCCTTTTCTGTTTTTTCTTGCTTTTTCGGCATGGCCGTGATCTTTTGCACGTCCCAAACTTCTTCCAAATCCCAGTTGGCACGTAATTGCAATGCCTTGTTGAAAAAGATGGTCCGTTCGGGCTGCTTTTTTTGTAAATAATTGCCCGTGTCCCACTCGCCATTGCCGTTTTCATCAAATATGGCCTTTAAAATATAAACGGCCGGGCGCATGTAGCGAAAATGAATTTTCCCGTTGGCAGTCACCTGCTGTTCCCTTGCTACCTGGTTTTTTTGATCCATTACCTGGACGATCATGGGCATGGTAACTCCATTCATTTCAGCGATAATGGTGCCAAATTCCTCCAGCTTGGGCGTGCTGAAAGGCAACTTCAGGGTATCGTGCCCCTTGCCATAAATGTCGGTAAAAGCCCCGGGCAATAATTCCAGGGTAAATTGTCCCGCTTCTGTCCATTCAAACCATAAACGATACCTTCTTAACCTTGGGCTATCTTTTTCCACGTGCACGGGAATTTCTTGTTGAATGGTATCAACCGTTTGCCATAGGATGATTTTGGAGCTGTCCATGGTGCCTATGGGGTATTCCGGCCGAATAATTATATCCCCGTGGGGCTTAAGTTTGCCGTTTTTCTTTTGACTGAAGTTTAATGTAAGTTTTTCTTCTTTTTTCTTGAACTTGTTATCTTTCTTTATCAAACCGCCGGTACCGTCATCCGGGAAATGTTGCAAGAAAACCGTGTCCGTTTGGGGCACCGTGTCTTCTTTTTTCAGCACGTGATAATGTAAGGCCAGGCTAAAGGTATCGGCCTTGTAAACGTTCGAATCGGTAATCCAATAGATGATGGAATCCCTGGTAGGGTTTGTTTCTTTCAAAAACCAGTCTTGTTCTTCCCGGTATATAAATTCAAGCTGTGCAGTATCGAACAAGGGCCGGTTAAAAATAAACTGTAATTTTTTCTGGCTTTGCCGTTCCGCGCTAGAGAGGTATTGAAGGTGGGTTTTTTCATTAAACAAGCGGTAATGCAAGTTTGGAAACCAGTATACTTCTCGGGTACGTGGAAGGAGTGGATCGGCCAACAAAGAATCGGCCAACATGGAATCAACCGCCAAGGTATCAAGGGTATCCAAAGTGTCATTTATCACCTTTTCTTTCAGTTGAAAATAGACCAGGGTATCGATAAACGCTATGCTTTCTTCCGGGTTATCGTACACGTAGTTCATGTTCAAGTCTTTCAGTATAAAAACCTTGAAGGTATCATTTTTCATGTTCCTTACCTTGAAAAACCCGTTTTCATCAGTTTTTGAAACATAATACGGCGGGTGTTGCAAGGGAATAGAATCCCGGATCGTATCGTATACCATGGCATAGGCATCTTCTACCGGCTCGTTGGTAAAGGCGTCTACCACGTAACCTGCAAGACTTATAGAATCAAGCTTGTCGCCTGTCGAAAAAACATACTCGAACTGTGGGATGGGATTGCCCTCGTTATTGTCCACTATGGCATCGCCAAAATTAATGGTGTAGGTCGTGTTGGGGTACAGATCATTTTCCAGGTCCACCTCGATAAATTTTCCCTTCAGGGTAACCTTGGGTTTGTTTTTCATGGGGGGCGATACGAGAAGTTTTTGGTTCAGGCTTTTTAATTGCACGAACTCATCAAAATATATTTTAATATTGTTTTCACTGAAGTTTGTTGTATAAAGGGCCGGTTCGGCCTTTACCAACTTGGGCGGTTCCTCGTCAACAGGCCCACCGGTAATGGGCTCTATCTTGGCACATGACATGCCAAGTAACAATACTGCCAAAATCCCGAATAATATCCCGTGCTTCTGTATCATGAAAAGATAATTAATTGTCCCCGATATACACTTCCAGTATTTTCGCCTTGTTCCCGGGTTTTAGTTTTATGTTTTCCAAAACATTAGGCACTAACACGGTTTCCCCCTTTTGAACGGTGGTTTGGTGCCCCGTCTCGTCCTCTATCATGTAGTTTCCCTCCATAGCCATGTACACCACGAAAGAATCAAGCTGGTTATAGTCCCTTTCAATTTCCTTGTCAAATTCCAGTATGTTGGTAGTAAAATAATCACACTTGGCAATTTCT
>CAZKIR010000119.1:0-10087 GCA_964552835.1 uncultured Bacteroidales bacterium | reverse complement strand
TCCGTTGTTTTTAACGAGCGAGGGGTATTATGCCAACAATTCAATTTTTAATACACGGGCAAATAGCCTTCAAATAAAAAAAAACATGTTCATCAAGCCGGTACGCTCATTTACTGCCCGCTCGTTTAATAATTAACCTATTGGTGATTAAAACATTGCACGAGTATTACAAGCAAGCCCTAATACAAATGGCTCAAATCCGATCCCGGTACAATTTCTTTAGTTTCTGCACCATGTTCGAACAAACACGCGTTGGCCTTTCCCCGGTATTCTATATCAAAATCATTAATTTCCAATAAACTGCCCTCGGGCATTCCAATAACAGCCGTTTCCGGGTCCATCACCAAAAATTCCCTAATCCTGTCGTCCCTGGATTCGCCCCCGTGACCAGGAATCGTTTTTCCCGTGTAATGGGGATTGATTTGAAACTGGACCAAATTAATTGCCGTGAAAGTATCAGGTTCCACGATGGGCATATCGTTGGTGGTTGAGATGGTAGGGCATACGACATTGGCCCCGGCGCTCCAGCCCAAGTAAGGTATTCCTTTCCGGTTTACCTGGTAACGCAATAAATCAATAAGCATGAATTGCTGTAAAATTTTCAGCAAACGAAAAGTATTTCCCCCGCCCATGATATATGATTCCGCGTTTTCTACCGCTTTTTTGCGGTTGTCAACCTCGTGCACGGAAACCACGTCTACCCCGAATTGGGCGAATTTTTGTTTCACCTTCCCGACATACTCATCATAACTGATCGTAACGGCGGCGTAAGGGAAAAACAAGGCTGATTTTACTTTGCCCTCGTAAAATTTTTGAATATCTTTTTCAGCCCACTGCAAAAAATCTTCCCCTGGATTTGTTGAATTGCTTAACAAAAGTAGTTTCATTCGAAAAAAATTTTTTAATGATTTCATCCCTTATAAAAAACCTTTAATCTAGTAATTATGCCCTACGCGAAAATAATAAAGTTTTAAATATGAAAAAATAAAGCGACAAAGATAATCTAACCTTATCCCGGCCACCAACTACCGATATGCATAAATGTAAGCCGATAGTAAGCAAAACAGCCCACCAGGATTCATGGCCTGTTTTTACCAAAGGAAGAATTCAAGATTTGGATTTATGCTTTTGAATATTAACAGACTCAATTTTCCCGAGCAAATCATATTTGTTCAATGGTTTAGAGATATAATCATCAGCCCCGGCTTCATGTGCTTTCTCGTTCTCACCCGAGATAGCATAAGCCGTTTGCATGATGATTTTAATGCCCGGGTATTTTTCCTTTATTTGACGGGTAGCTTCATAACCATCTATCCCAGGCATTTTTACATCCATCAAGATAAGGGATATGCCAGGATTACCCTCTACTACACGGGTAGCCTCCAGGCCATTTTTAGCTACCAGGATGCACGCGCCGGTTTTTCTTAACATTTTTTTAAGTAACAAGATATTCATATCATCGTCTTCCACGATAAGAATTTTTAAACCGTTAAAAATATTTTCCTTTAAAAGGTGTTCTGCTTTAATTGAAGATGATTTATAACCAGGTGGCACGGGGGAAACTAGTTCATAAGGTAAGGTAAAGTAAAACACGGAACCGGTCCCTTGCGTGGAATTCACCCAGATTTCACCGCCCAAGATATGGACTAAGTGCCTGGTAATGGATAGTCCCAGGCCGGCGCCCCCGAAAATACGGGAGGGTGACTCCTCGAGCTTGTAAAAACGATCAAAAACTAAATCTGCTTTATCACTGGGCATACCGATGCCTGTATCTTTCACGTAAAATTCAAGATGTTCATTAAAACAATACCCAAATTCTATAAACCCTTTTTCCGTAAATTTTATAGCGTTCATGATTAAATTCAGGAAAATCTGTTTAAACCGGTAAGGATCAGTATGTATTACAAGATCTTTTAGCCATTTTTCCTTGTTCAACAAGAGATTTACCCCGGGCTTGTCCTGCTTATTCATAATTTCTTGGCAAGAAACAAATAGTTCCTCTAAAATATTATTAATAGAACATGGTTTCTTTTTAGTTTTTAACTGTCCAGCTTCTATTTTGGCGATATCAATTATATCATCAATTAAATTCAGAAGGCATTCACCATTACTATTTATATACTTAATGTATTCCTTGCGGGTACCGGGGTCAAGCCCTTCATCCTTCAATAATTCAGAAAAACCAAGGATCGCGTTCATGGGGGTACGGATTTCATGCGACATGTTGGCCAGGAAAGCGGATTTTAAATTATCTGCTTCTTCCGCTTTTCGTTTTTGCACTTCAAGTACTTGGATATGTTTTTCACGCTCGGTAATGTCCACGAAAGCGCCGCGATATCCAGCCCCGTCTTGAGGTGAGGGGCAAACCCTGTTCGCGTAAAGTAACACGGGAAAAGTATTTCCATCTTTTTTAAGGGCCAAATGCTTGCCAGAATAAATGGTGACTTGGGAAAGCATATTTTTCACGGCTTTATTTTCAATGATATCTTGAAAATAAATCCCCTGCAAATAGTCACGTTTCGTGTACCCGAAAGCTTGAAACCATTCCTTGTTAACGTAGCTTAATTTACCCTTCACGTTTGTTTCAAAAATACTTATGGGAAGCAAATCTGACAATTCCCTGTATTTTAGCTCACTATCTTTTAATGCCTTTTGCGCGATATTTCGTTGGGACTCCCGACGTTCCAATTTTTCCAGTAAAGAATTAAATTCTTGGTTAATAAGGCTTATTTCATATACTTTCGAAGGGATCATGGCTTTTTTACCAAGCTTGAAATTTTTATTCTTAACATATTTAATGTATTCCGCGAAACGCTCGAGTGGCCTGGTAATGCGCCTGGCATTCATGACACTCATGAGAATTACCAGGATAATTATTCCGAAAAGAAAAAAAACATAATACAAGCGCGAGCGTATAAACATTTTTCCTTTCACTTGATTGGCCTTGGAAATCAAATCGCCGAAAAGGTGCTGTAAATGCTTAGCCTCTATTCCCAGTTCAGCTTTCAAGGCCGTGTTATCACGTATCCCGATATGCCTGTCCAGGTAAACCAGTTCATTAAAAAGTATAATATAATTGTCAAGTAATTGAAGCTGCTTTTCTTTTTCGGCTTTATGGATATGATGATGATTCAGAATTTTAGCTTTTACCTCTTTTCCTAATTTGTTCAATTTCTCGATATAGGCAATCTCGTTACGGATAATATAATCCTTTTCATGCCGACGCAAACTGAGCATTAAAGAAGGTTCAACCACGCCAGCTTTTTCAATTTGATGGATATTGGCACGCATTTCACCAACAATTCCCCAATCCTTATACCCCCGTTTACGGACGAGATCGATCATTTGGAGAAACAAACCATGATGAATATCAAAACCTTTTTGGATAATGTCTAAATCCAGGTTAAAGCCAACGGATTTATAAATAGGAATGGATTTAATTTCATCCAGTTTATCATTAAAAGCCACGTACAAGTCTTCATGCTGTTTAATATAAAAACTTTGCCCGGTGGTAAAGAAACGAGGGTTTGTTATCTCGTAGGTAAAAAAATCATTTTGCACTTGTATATCGTGCAACATGAGCATGTACAAGGAATCAATTTGACGGTTAAAGCGTATGATCTTTTCCCTTCGGTTAAAATAATAATAATTAGCAGGTAATACTGCTAATAAAACGATAAACAATAACAGGATATACTGTAAAAAAATACGGAACCGAAATGTTTTGTTCATAACAACTTCCCTTGCATAAAATTCAATTCTGCAAGGTGGGAAGTAAACCTTAACTGGAAATTAAACCAATGTAAAATTTATCCTAAAAATCACCCACACGCGTTCCAAACACCAGGACATCATCAAATTGGTCTACGGAACGCTTCCATGTCATTAACTTGGATTCCAACACCGCTTTTTGTAAATCCAAAGGATCGCGGTGAATTTCGAGCAATTGGCCCATGAAACGCTTCTGGCCAAATTTCTGGCCAAATTCTTCACCGTATTGATGAATATACCCGTCGGTGTATAGATAGAACATTTCCCCCCTTTTAACAGGAACAAGTTTGTCCTTGAAAAGATTTTGATCCGTTGATAAATAGCCCAGGGGCCAAACTTCGCCCTTGATCTTGTTAAGTTTGCCCTTCTCGGTATATAACAAGGGGATACGCGACCCGGCAAAATAAATTTCACCATTTTCTCTTTCAACGCGACATAATCCAACATCCATGCCCTCACGTGAAGAATGGTTCGCGGCATCAGGGTTTAAAGATTTATAAATTAATTTATTTAGTTCATTTAAAATTTTCGAGGGAAAGGCATCCGGGAAAGCAATAATCAACTGGTTCAGAAAAGTAATGCCCAACATACTTAAAAACCCACCTGGCACGCCATGGCCCGTACAATCAGCAACAGCCAGGAAAATATACTTATCATTTGATGCCAGCCAATAAAAATCCCCTCCCACGATGGCTTTAGGTTTATAAATCACGAAATTATCAGGTAACAATGAAGTGATATAAGCCGGGGAAGGCAAAACGGCTTGTTGAATTTTCTCGGCATAGACAATCGAATCAGTCAAATCTTTTTGTTTTCGTGACAATAAGCGATAAATACGCCTTATTTCCTTGTTTTGCTGTATTAAAAAGAAAGTGTATACCAGCACCAGGCCGGCAATAATCACGGTAAACAAGATAATCAGGCGTTGCCTTTGAATCTTTGATTGATCGAGCACGGCTTCATGTTTCAAGGCTGTTATTTCTTTTGATTTTTTCTCATTTTGATATTTAGCCTCTATTTCAGAAATTTGTTTATGCTTATTTATACTAAAAAGTGAATCCTTAAGAATATAAAACAACTTGGTATAAGCAAGTGCTTGTTTCCAATCCCGATTTTTCTTTGAGAGTTTGGATAAAATATTATATGCTTTTAGTTCTAGGTCAATAACCGGGTTTTCTTTTGTTTTTGATAAGAATTTTTCAAGCATTTGTTTTGCCTTATCATATTTGTCCATTAAATAATACATCTCACCAAGGTTTAAGTAACAATGCACAAGTTGATAGGTATTATCTGTTTGTTCATAAATTGCCAAAGCCCTCTCGTGATAAACCAAGGCTTCACCAAGCAAGCCTTTTTCCTTGTACACGTTTCCAATATTTCCTAGGATAATGCCCTCGTACATGGCCATTTCCCGTTCCCGGTATATCTTTAAAGAAGCTCGAAAATAATCCAGGGCTTTATCATAGTTTTTGGTCTCAAGATAAATACTCCCGAGGTTATTGGATAAGATGGCAATATTTACTTCTTGTCCAAGGGCAGCGCTCAAGTCAGCGGCTTCCTGAAAATATTGACTTGCCTTATCATAGCGTTCCCAGTAATAATACACGTGGCCTATATTGTTCAATGATTGGAGCATCCCGGTAGAATCTTGCAAAAGTTCTTTCAAAGACAAAGATTCTAAATGATAATCAAGCGATACCTGGTATTTACCTAAATATTTGTGAACGATACCCAAGTTGTTATACAAATTGGCCAGGCGCGGAGACAAATCATTTCGTTCGCTGTAAAAACCCAGTACGGTATCATATAAAGATTTTGCCTTTTTGTATTCTCCTTTTCGAAGTAGGATTGATCCCTTTTCCGTTAATAAGCGGGCTTTTTTATCAAATTGTTCCACGTGGAAAAATTCAAGGTACCAATCGATCATTTCTATGGCCTCGCCAAAATAACCAGTGGCCGCCAAGTTATTGGAAACCTCAATGCACCTTTCAACGCTAGAATGAATATTTCTATTCTTTAATAAATTCTGGCAAGCTAAAAAATATTCCTCTACCCTGAAGGAGTCTCTCTGATATCTTGCAAAATTTTTATTAAGACTATCCAAACAGATACTATCGGGCAAACTGACAAACTTATCTTGAAAAGACATACTTTGGCCATAACTTTCTGATATCAAGCTAATATTTATTAAAAAGATAAACAAAAAGATCATGGATCGATATATAACAGGAGGTACCAAAAGACTAATTATAGCACATTTATTCATTTCTTTTTAATACTTTTATTCTTTTGTTGACGGATGAACGCTAAAACGACAACCAACAATATAACTGCCCCGCTAAGCAGGTATATCATCTTTTCATTTTTTGCCTTCACGGCCCGTAAAGATTGCTCGTATTTTTCAGATAAAGATTTGGCTTGGTTTTCTTTCATTGAAATAAGATGCTCCTGGTGCAAGCGTGCCAGGATTTCCTCGCTTTCAATATCTTTTAATGAATCCTTTAATTGATCATGTTTTTTCAAGTAATCAAAAGCAGTTGCAAAATTTTCATTTTTACTGTAAATGCCGGCCAATTGATCATATATTTCACTCAAATGCACGATATCTTTTAATTCTTTTGCCAAGGTTTCGGCCTTTAAAAAATAAGAAATTGCTTGATTAATCTGGTTACAGCTTTTATAGTAAATGCCTAAGCGGATATTACTAATTATCAAGCCCCGGGGATAATGAACCCCTTTGTAAATATCCAGGGCCCTGGTAAAATGGGCCAATGCACTGTCCATTTTTCCTTGCCGCTGCCCTATCTTACCAAGCAAGATAAGCGATTCGGCTTGGCCATGCCGGTTTTTTATCCGCGAGTGGACATTGTAAGCTTCTTGAACATATTTACCCGCCCTGGCCAAGTCTTCCAATTGATAATACACCTCCCCTAAACTTCCCAGGCAATAAGCTTTACTGTATAATTCACCCACCTGGCCAAAATAAAATTTGGCCGTGTTATAGAAGTCAGCAGCCTTGGACACCTGTCCTTGCCCCTCGTGCAGTAAACCAAGGTTATAGTATATTACGGCAATATCCGAGGTATCTTTGCTTTGTATTTTATAATGTAAAGCATCAGAATAATATTGAAGTGCCAAGGGATATTTTCCCAGGTTATAATATATAACTCCCATGTTTATCAACAAAGAAGAAAGGGAAGAAGAATCACCTTCCTGTAAAAAAATTTCCCGGGCTTTCTGGTACGAGTCAAAGGCCTCAGCATATCGTCCGGTGGTTTTATAAAGAATCCCCTGGTGCAAAAGGGCTTTCGCGTACAATTTATCCTTTCCAATTATTTGATAAATATCAGCAGCTTTGGTAAAATCCCGGAGGGCCATCTCGTAATCTCCCAGTTGATTGTGTGCTATACCTTGAATATCATGTAAACAGGCCTTCACATCCCTCACGTTTTTTTCTCGGCTTTTTCCTGCCATGGAAAAAGCTTCTTGGACAAATGCAAGGCTTTTAGAAGGCATTATATCCTGGTAGTGCCTTGCCGAATCAATTAGCTGACGGATTTCCTTGTTATTGTTATTAATTCCCGCGAATACTGATAAGCTCGAAAAAAAGGCCAGGCCCAATGCCATGAAAAACTGCCGAAACAATTTCCTGTTGTTCTTTTTCATTAACATTGAATTAATGTTTTTGAGAAATTATTCGAAAGATAGTATTTATTCCATTTATTCCCAAACAGGGGAAGCTAAAAATCAAGGAACAGGGTCATAACCATGGCCGCCCCATGGATGGCAGGATAAAATCCTTTTCAAGGAAAGGTATAGCCCTTTTAAAGGGCCATGCTTCCGAAGGGCTTCTACACTATACTGTGAACAAGTAGGGGTGTAGCGACAAGCATTTGGTAGATAAGGGGAAAGTACGTATTGATAAACCCGAACGGGCATTATCAACAAGGCAACGAAAAATGCCCTTATATACTTTTTGATATGTTGCATAAACCTTTGTAAACTGTATCCTTAATATCTTGAGAAGGGATAACCCTACCGTAAACGTACAATATAACAAGGTGAAGGCTTTTTTGTTTAGCCATGCTTTTTTCTATCAGGATGCCTTTTTGTACCCGATAGGCTTCACGGATTTGGCGTTTTATCAAATTCCTGTCTGATGCTTTTTTTACTTTTCGTGAAGAAACGGCCACGGCCATTTGAACGGGGGGATTTGAGCCTTCCGGTAATATATTCCATAAAAATTGCAAAGGGGGCAGGTACACGCGCTTTCCCCTGGTAAACAACGCGTGGAATCGATCTTTACCCCTGAGGTGCTCTTTTTTAGGAAAGCCTTTCCCGATCATGGTATCATCTATTTTAAATTAGCATCAAGAAGAAAAATATCCGTTTCAAGTGCAGTTATTTACCATTGCTCTTATTATACTTCTTGATGTATTGATCCAGTGCCATGGTCATCGAAGGGGCTTGGGGCATTGGGGCCTGCACGTCAATTTTTAAACCAAATTGCTTGGCCGCTTTGGCCGTGGAAGTACCAAAAGAAGCAATTTTTGTTTCATTTTGCTGGAACTCGGGAAAATTTTTAAACAAGGATTTTATCCCTGATGGGCTGTAAAAAACCAATATATCATAATCAACGCTCGACAAATCGGACAAATCGCTACAAACCGTACGGTACAAGATAGCTTTGGTAAAATTGATCTTGTTCTTTTTCAAGCTACGCGGAATTTCTTCTTTATGGATATCTGATAAAGGGACCAGGTATTTAAAATCCTTGTATTTTTTAATCAGATCAATTAAATCCGCGAACTTACCATTGCCATAAAAAATCTTACGTTTCCGGTAAATGATATATTTTTGAAGATAATAGGCAGTATTCTCGGATATACAAAAGTATTTCAATGAATCCGGTACATTATAACGGATTTCCTCACATATACGAAAAAAGTGATCCACCGCGGTCCGGCTTGTAAAAATTACAGCATCGTGTTCAGGCACATTAACTTTCGCTTTGCGAAACTCGCGGGATGGAATCCCCTCCACGTGAATAAATGGCCTAAAATCAATTTGCAAGTTATTTTTTTCAGCCAGCTCATAGTAAGGGGATTTATCAGACTTTGGCTTTGGCTGGGACACTAAAATCTTCTTTATTTTCAAAGCTCTCTAATTTAATTAATAAATTACAACCATCAGTCTATCAATACTTTATAAAAAAGACTTGACCCAATCGTATAATATGATAATTGGTAAAACTTCAAGGGTACAAAAATACAAAATCATATAATATATTGAAACTTCTTTGTGAAAAATAATCTGAAAGCCCCTCAAAACCCGTAAGAAATAAAAATACAACAGTACACCAACCCCTATTTTTAAAAGGATACCCGTTACTATTGGGGAAACAAAAGGAATAAACAAATTCAATACAAACAAGTAAAGGCCCAGGTTTTTATTAAGCAAGTAAAAATTATGCACGTATTCTTCAAAAATTGGCCGGGCCTTAAAAATCGTACCGGTTAACAGGCATATCAATGTCTTTACAAAATACATAACTATCACGCCCAACACGAGCAAAATAAAGATAACTAGTTTGGAGACCGGAAGTGGAAAAATAAACAAGTGGTTCAAATAGTTTATCACGAACAAGGCCGAGCTAAGCGCGAACAAGAAATTCAATGTAACCGACACACGGGTAAGCACCACTTTCTTATCATGAAATAAACCAAGGGAAAGGGAATAATTATATGGAGCCCGTAAAAGCAAGTTAAAATACTTGTTATACAAAAATTTACTTATCAAGATCAGGATAAATCCCACGATAAGCATCAGGACATTCCAATCAGCGAAACGAGAACCCAGATTTGAGTTAACGCGAACGTTTCCGGCGGGTTCCATGAGATACTCCTGGTAACGACGGGCTGAACTTTGATCACGATTTTTCGTTCTCTCGAAAACCCGGCCTTGCTCCCACCTATAACATTTTTCTTTTATTATTTCCTCTTTTCCTAAATATGTTAAAGGGGTAAAAGCCTGGTCAATAACATAAGCAGGGGTGTCCAACTTGCCGGGTTCCCACCGTGGCGGTGGAATAAAAGGTTTCTTTTTTTGAATAGACGGTTCGACCAAAACCCTGGAAGTATCGCTTACTTGACTGCCAGCGGGGGCTTCCGTTGTATCCTTAATAATCTGGGGCATTACATCGGACACTGTATCCTTGAAATGATTTATTTGGGAAGTGTCCCTAATATTAGTATCATCAGACAGGGTTTCATTATCTACTATACCAGATCCCCCGGGAATTGTATCCTGGAAAAAA
>CAZKIR010000118.1:0-10158 GCA_964552835.1 uncultured Bacteroidales bacterium | reverse complement strand
TTGAAAGCTGATAAATTTCCAACTTCTGAAAACTAAAACACAACATATAAACTACATTAAACAATATTTCAACTACATATAAACCACCTTAAACTATATTTCAACTACATATAAACAAATTGCAAGTTATCATTAAATTCGTGGTAGAACCATAATTTTTTTTCACGAATCATCCAAATAGGGTAACAATTTATATGTTTACACGGTATACATGAGAAATACTAAAATTTATCCCTTTTTATTCATGGAAAATTTTCAATGGCACTCTTCTTTATCAGTACAAATCAAGGAAATAGACGATCAGCACAAGCACATGTTAAATATCCTTAATACATTGCACGAGCATGCATCCAAAAGGGACGACAAAAATCTTTTGAAGAATATTTTCAATTCTTTATCGGATTACGCGGTAGAACATTTTTTTACCGAGGAAAAGTACATGTTTATCTATGAGTATCCCCGGTATAAAGAACATAAAAAAGAACATCAAAAATTTAAACAAGATATCAAAGAACTACAAGAAGACTTTGAAAGTGGGGAAAAACAAATCACCACTAAATTAGTTGAATATTTGAAAAACTGGATAATCGACCATATTTCTGACGAAGATAAAAAATACGCCCCTTACTTGTCTTCCCGTGTAAAAAAATAGGTTAAAACGTCCCGTACAAGGAATACTCGCTGGTATTGCAAAAAGTAGACGAGTAAAACCGGTAATCGTTCCGGCTGGTATCCAGTTTTCGTTCCATGTGCAATATCGGTTTTCCTTTTTCAATATTCAAAAAACGCCCGAGCTTGTCATCGGCCCCTATGGCCTTTATCCGTTGTTCCCCTCCCGTCACGTCTACCTGGTAATGCATCCGCAACACTTCGAAAAGGGATTTGTCCTCGAGTTTCCTCGACGTGAAACGGGGCAGTTTAATATTTGGTAAAAAATTAATATCATAAAACACGGGCCTGTTCCTTACCAGGCGCAAACGTTCTAGCCGGATGCAACCAGATTCTTTTTCCTGTTCCGATAAATGAAAGAAAAAAGGATCTTCCCAGGCAGTAACCCGGGGAGGCATGATAATCTGGGTACGCAGGTTGTTTTTTCCCACCGCCGAGGTAGTGCCGTGAATGGAAAGGATACCTATTTCTTTTGATTTGCCAGAAACGATGCTGCCCTTGCCCTTGTGCTTTTTTATATACCCTTCGTTCACCAGGGTATCCAAGGCATGTCTCACGGTAGGCCGGGTTAGGTTATGTGTTTGGCACAACTCATTTTCGCTGGGCAACAAGTCCCCCTCTGCATACAAGCCCTCTTTAATATGCTTGCGCAGGAGTTCGTACAATTTACGGTATTGTGGGATAGAATCGTTTTTTAGCATAAAAGCTGGCCTTGCAATGATAAAGGTGTAAAAGTAAGTAAAATTTATCAAATAAAAAACATTTTCAAAACTTGTGTATACAGGTTTTTAATTATATCTTTGTAGGCTCTTGGGCATTATATTGCTTAAAAGACTAGTTAACAGATTTGTGTGTAACAAATTAAAATATAACATGTATTTACAAGTTTAAAATCATATTATTACAAATTAAAAACCCATGGCAACACCTGTAAGCATGCCCCGCCAAGGGCAATCCGTTGAAAGTTGTATTATTACAGAATGGCACAAGAACAAAGGCGAACCCGTGAAAAAAGGGGAATTGCTTTTCTCGTACGAAACCGATAAAGCATCTTTCGAATACGAGGCAGAAAAAGAAGGTATAGTACTGGATATATTTTACGAGGAAGGGGACGAAGTACCCGTTTTAACCAACGTGGCCGTATTGGGGGTAGAAGGTGAAAGCCTTGATGAATTCAAGCCTGATCAAGGGGCGCCAGCCCAAGAAGATTCTGCCCTTGCACGGGAAGCGCCGTCCCCTGAAGGGCCCGGCAATGATGTTTCCAGCCCCCCTTCTGCCCCCGCACCGGGAAAGCTGGAAGATAGTGGTGAAACAAAAATATCCCCGCGTGCCAAAAAGTTGGCGGAAAAATTGGGTGTCGTGTACCAGGAATTAAAGGGCAGTGGCCCAAAAGGCCGGATCATAGAAAGGGATATTGAACAAGCAGCCGGGGAAGGGCGGCTTGCAACACCCTTGGCACGTGAAAAAGCCTCTGGGCCTGGCATACAAACGGGCACCGAAGCCACCGGGCTCGGGGGAAGGGCAAAAGATACCGACATAGGCCCGCTAAACCAAGTGTACGGGGAAGATTTTGAGCTAGTGAAGCACAGCAACATCCGCAAGCTTATCGCTAAAGGCATGGCCGCTTCCCTGCAAAATTCTGCCCAGTTGACCCACCATATGAGCGCTGACGCCCGCCAAATCCTTTCCTTGAGAAAAGAATTTAAAAAGAAACACGGCGAAGGCCTTCCCGGGAACATTACCCTTAACGATATGGTTTGCATGGCCGTGGTCCGGGCTCTTAAAAAACAACCAAGCGCCAACGCGCATTATTTCGAAGACCATATGAAGGTCTTTCAGAAAGTACACCTGGGGTTCGCGGTGGATACCGAGCGTGGCCTCATGGTGCCCGTGGCCCGTAACGCGGACGACTTGACCCTGGAAGGCTTGTCATCACAAATGAAATCCCTGGCCGAACAATGCCGCAAGGGAAGTATCGACCCTAGCTTGATAGCGAGCGAGGCCGCTACTTTTACGGTATCAAACCTGGGTGCTTACGGGGTAGAAATGTTCACCCCCGTGATCAATTTGCCACAAGTGGGCATACTGGGCGTGAACACCATTATTAACCGCCCGGCATCATTGGAAAACGGGGTATTTGGTTTCGTTCCTTACATCGGGCTTTCGCTTACCTACGATCACCGGGCACTGGACGGGGGGCCTGCATCTCTCTTCCTGAAAACCATTAAAGAAGAAATAGAAAACTTTCAAGTATCATAAAACATGCATGATTTAGGAATTATAGGGGCCGGGCCGGCCGGCTACGTCGCGGCCGAAAGGGCTGCCGAAAAAGGTTTACAAACCGTGTTATTTGACAAGCAATACCTCGGCGGCGTGTGCTTGAACGAGGGATGTATACCCACCAAAACCTTCTTGTACACCGCTAAATTGTTTGATGCCGCGAAAGAAGGCAGCAAATACGGGATCCAAGCAGACAACGTCTCTTATGATTGGAACACGATCATGAAACGCAAGGACAAGGTGGTGCGGAAACTCGTGGGCGGGGTAGGCGCCAAAATGAAAAAACATGGCGTGGAAGTCGTTATGGAACATGCCATGATAAAAGAAAGAAAGAAAGACCACGTGGTATTGGAAGCCGGCAAACAGGAGTTCCCTTGTAAAAACATCTTGGTTTGCACGGGCTCTGAACCGGTCATATTGCCCATTCCTGGCCTGGAAAGAAAAAATATCTTAACAAGCAAGGAAATCCTTCAAGTTGATAAAGTGCCGGATAAGCTGGTCATCATCGGTGGCGGGGTAATTGGTATCGAATTTGCCAATATTTTTGCCAGCATGGGCAGCGAGGTTTCTGTTATTGAAATGCTGGACGAAATTTTGCCAGGTATGGACAAGGAACAAGCGGGTATGCTGCGAAAAGAACTGGAAAAAAAAGGGGTTTCCATTTATACTTCTGCCAAGGTATGCCGTTTTGAAAAAAAGAAGGTGTTTTTCGAGAAAGAGGGAAATGAACACCAGTTGGCCCCCGACGAAGTGCTCCTGGCCGTTGGCCGGAAAGCCGTGGTAGAAGGTTTCGGGTTGGAAAAACTGGAAGTAGAGATGAGCCGCGGGGGCATTGTAATTGACAAGCAATGCCGCACCAACCTACCCAACGTGTATGCCGCGGGCGATGTGACGGGCTTTTCGTTATTGGCCCATACTGCCAGCCGGGAAGCCGGGGTAGCCGTGAACCACATGGCCGGCATTCCAGACCAGATGCGGTACAACGCGATACCTGCCGTGGTATATACCAACCCGGAGCTATCCGGCGTGGGGCTTACCGAGGAAGCGGCACAACAAAAAGACATCCCGTATGAAGTAAGAACTTTGTCCATGGCTTATGCCGGGCGGTTTATCGCTGAAAACGAAGGCAAAAATGGCCTGTGCAAAATCCTTAGCGGGAAAAAATATGGCGAAATACTGGGCGTGCACATGATGGGCAATCCCAGTTCCGAGATGATTTACGGGGCGGCCATGGCCATTGAAGCCCAACTCAGGGTAAAAGACATGAAAGAAATCGTGTTTCCCCATCCCACGGTAAGTGAAATTTTTAAAGAGACCATTTTTACATTTTAAAAAATAAAAACATTTAAATATTCAATCATGCCAAAATCATTATTCATTAACCCAGAAGAAGTAAGAAAACCAGGAAAAATTACCTTCGGTACCATCCCGGTAAACCAGTATGCCAAATCTATCGAGCAAGAAAAAGAAAACTACAGCAAGGAAGATTTCGTGAGGATTTACCGGGACATGGCCATTATCCGGGAATTCGAGAACATGCTGAACCTCATCAAAACCACGAACGAGTACCAGGGCTTAAAGTATAATCATCCCGGCCCGGCGCATTTGTCG
This sequence comes from uncultured Bacteroidales bacterium, assembly GCA_964552835.1. Taxonomy (GTDB): domain Bacteria; phylum Bacteroidota; class Bacteroidia; order Bacteroidales; family CAYFUP01; genus CAZKIR01. Next base: position 5,598 of record CAZKIR010000118.1, on the reverse strand, counting down.
ATTGGCCAGGAAGCCGCGGCCGTGGGGATGGCCTACCATTTAACGGTAGAAGATTACATTTTCGGGTCGCACCGGAGCCACGGGGAAATCCTGGCAAAGGGCTTATCCGCTATCCATCAGCTAAAGGACAAAGAATTAATGAGCATCATGGAGAATTTCTTTGGCGGCAGCACCTTGAAAGTGGTAGAGAAAGGGCACGAGGGCACGGTGAAAGACCTGGCCGTTAAATTTTTACTTTACGGGACACTGGCCGAGATATTTGCCCGCGAAAATGGCTTTAATAAAGGCTTGGGCGGATCGATGCACGCGTTTTTTACCCCTTTTGGCGTGTACCCCAACAATGCCATCGTGGGGGGCTCGGGCGATATTGCCGTGGGCGCCGCCCTGTACAAGAAAGTAAACCAGAAAAAAGGGCTGGTAGTGGCCAATATTGGCGATGCCTCCATGGGCTGTGGCCCCGTATGGGAAGGCATCACCTTCGCAACCATGGACCAGTTTAAAAAACTATGGGAAGGAGAACACAAGGGTGGCTTGCCTATGATTTTCAATTTCATGAACAACCAGTACGGCATGGGCGGCCAAACACGCGGCGAAACCATGGGCTATGATATCCTGGCGCGGGTCGGTGCCGGGGTAAACCCGGAGATGATGCACACCGAGCGGGTGGACGGCTATAACCCCTTGGCCGTGATAGATGCCTTCAAGCGAAAGAAAAAAATCATCGAGGAAAAGGACGGCCCCGTGCTGTTAGATACCTTAACATACCGGTTTAGCGGGCATTCCCCATCAGATGCCTCCTCCTATCGTACCAAGGAAGAAATGGAAGCCTGGCAAAAAGTAGATTCTATCGTCGATTATGGTCAAAACCTTGTGAATAGCAAGATAATCAAGGAAGAAGAATTGGCCAAAATGCAAGAAGACATTGCCGCTACCATGAAAAATATCTGCGTGCTGTCCATCGACGATGAAATTTCGCCCAGGATTGACCTGGAAAAGGATCCCGAGGCCATTGGCAAGATGATTTTCTCGGACCAGTCAATGGACAAGATGGAAGAACGCGAGCCAGATGTATTAATGCCCATGGAAGAAAACCCGAGGGTAAAGCAATTGCAGAAAAAAGAGCGTTACGGGCTGGACAAAAACGGGAAACCTTTTTCTACCGTGAAAACCTACCAATTGCGCGACGGGCTTTTCGAGGCCATCATCGATCGCTTTTACAAGGATCCCACATTGGTAGCGTATGGGGAAGAAAACCGCGACTGGGGCGGGGCTTTTGCCGTGTATCGTGGCTTGACCGAAGCCCTTCCCTATCACCGCCTTTTTAACTCGCCCATCTCGGAAGGGGCTATCGTGGGCACGGCTATCGGGTATGGCATGGCCGGGGGGCGCGTGATTGCCGAAATCATGTATTGTGATTTCCTGGGGCGCTCGGGCGACGAAGTGTTTAACCAATTACCCAAGTGGCAGGCCATGAGCGGGAACCTGATAAAAATGCCCGTGGTGGTAAGAGTATCGGTAGGCAATAAATACGGGGCACAGCATTCGCAAGACTGGTCATCTTTGGTAGCCCATATACCTGGCCTAAAAGTGGTGTTCCCGGCCACGCCATACGACGCGAAAGGGCTAATGAACACGGCCTTGCAAGGCACCGACCCGGTGATTTTCTTTGAAAGCCAACGTATTTATGGTATTGGAGAGTTATTTCATGAAGAAGGCGTGCCGGAAGGTTATTACGAGATACCTTTTGGCGAACCTGATATTAAACGGGAAGGAAAGGACATTACCCTGCTTTCTATTGGCTCTACCTTGTACACGGCCGTAAAAGCTGCTGATATCCTGAAAGAAAAATTTGACATGGAGGCTGAAATTATCGATGCCCGTTCATTGGTTCCGTTCCATTACGAGAAAGTACTGGAAAGCGTGAAAAAAACAGGGCGTATCGTCTTGGCCAGCGATGCTTCAGCAAGGGGTTCTTACCTGAAAGATATGGCCCAGACCATCAGCGAGCTGGCCTTTGACGACCTGGATGCCCCGCCCGTGGTGGTAGGCGCGAGAAACTGGATCATCCCGGCCCACGAGATGGAGCCTTTCTTCTTCCCCCAACCCGAGTGGATCATAGACGCGATCCATGAACGGATCCTTCCCCTGCCAAACCATACTGTAACAACGAACTGGACAGAAGGGGAACAAATCAGGAGGAATAAAACGGGGGTATAAATCCCCCCCTTTTTTTTTATTAATTTTAACCCAAATCATGAAAAGAAGCAAAATAAACCAGATCATCCGTGAATCTATTGAATTCATGGATAAGATGAATTTCAAGCTGCCCCCCTGGGCCTTTTGGGAACCCTCTGATTGGAAAGGAAAATACGATACCTGTAATGAAATAGTGGACAACATGCTGGGCTGGGATTTGACAGATTTTGGAAGCAAGGATTTTTACAAGAAAGGCCTGACCCTTTTTACCATCCGGAATGGTAACCTGGCGAAAGACAAGAAACCGTATGCGGAAAAAATCATGATCGTGGAAGAAAACGAGAAACCTGTCCATTTATTAACAACAGACTACCAGAATTATCTTTAATGATGCCTATAATTACTATAAACGGCACTGGATGTGCCTTGATGGACCATGTATATTCGCCGGTAAATATCTCGGGAGAAGAAATCCAGCCTTTTTTATCAAGAAAGACTGGCGACGGTGGCTTGTCCCCCGGTCGGCTGGTTTTTACCGAGGAATTGGAAACCTTCTCGGGAAAACCTTTCCCGGAAATATTAAATAAGGTTACCCGGGGGCAAAAACCCGTGGCCACTAACGTGGGCGGCCCTAGCATTGTTTCCTTAATCCATGCCGCTCAGCTTTTATTTAATGTAAATGCCCAGGTAAACTTTTATGGTGCCCGGGGAAAAGATGATACCGGCCATGAAATATCCAGCTTAATCTCACAAACCCCTTTAAAGGAAGGACATTATAAGCTGGTTAAAGAAACTGCTACTGCCTTTACAGATGTTTTGTCTGATCCGGCATATGACAAGGGGAAAGGTGAACGCACCTTCGTGAACAATATCGGGGCAGCATGGCATTTTATGCCGGAAGACTTAGGGGATGAATTTTTTCAGGCCGACTTTACCTGTTTTGGTGGTACCGCGTTGGTTCCGAACATTCATGATAAGCTGACCGAATTGCTCCAAAAGGCCAGGCAAAACAACTGTTTCACCATCGTGAACACGGTTTTTGATTTCAGGAACGAGAAGAAAAACCCCTCTGCCCCATGGCCATTGGGCAAAGACACCTTGGAAAGCTTGCGGAACATTGACATGTTAATCATGGACAAGGAAGAATCTCTCCGCTTGAGCGGGAAAAATAACATGGAAAAAGCCGTGGCCTTTTTTCACGAGAACATTTCTGGTGCCTTCGTGATTACCCGCGGGGCCAACCCGGTCATCGCGGGGGGCAATGGTAAATTATACCAAGAGAAGGGTATCATGGAATTTGATGTTTCCAGTGGCATCGTGAACGACTTGCAAGAGAACAACAATAAAAAAGGCGATACCACGGGTTGCGGGGACAATTTTGCAGGTGGCATTATCGCCTCGCTGGCCCGGCAAAAAGCAAATGGCGCAAGGGATTTTAGCCTGCAAGAAGCGATTTCATGGGGCGTGGTGTCTGGTGGGTATACTTGTTTTTACATGGGAGGGACTTACCTGGAAAAAAAACCTGGCGAAAAATATAACCAAATTATACCTTACCTGGAGGCATATCAAAAACAACTAAAATAAAAATGAAAGCACACGATTCACGAAATCCCCTCTTGGTGCAATTCGGGGCAGGAAAAATAGGCCGTTCTTTTATCGGGCAGCTTTTTAGCCAGGCTGGATACAGGGTTTGTTTCGTAGATATTGACAAACAACTCGTGCTAGCCTTGAACGAGAAGCAAGAATACCCGGTATTTATCAAGGGCGAAAGTGAAGAAACTATCAGGGTAAAAAACGTGTCTGGATTGCTTTTTTCCCAGGAAAAAGAGGTTATTGAACAAGTTAAAGAAGCGGACATCTTAAGCGTTTCGGTTGGAAAAAATGCCCTGGAAAAAATCATACCCTTGCTTTCGAAAGGCATTGAAGCACGCTTTCATTCCTATCCGGATCAACCGCTTGACATTATCCTTGCTGAAAACATGCGAGAGGCCGCCCTTTTTGCCAAAGAAAATTTAACGGCCCATCTTCCGGGGTATTTCCCACTTGAAAGATACCTGGGCTTGATCGAGACCAGCATTGGCAAAATGGTACCGATCATGCCAAAGAAAGAATTAAAAAAAAATCCACTGGCTGTTTTTGCCGAACCTTACAATACCCTTGTCCTTGACAAAAAAGGTTTTAAAAACCCGATTCCCCTTGTCAAGGGTTTGGCCCCCAAGGAAAACATGATAGCCTGGGTAGACCGGAAACTATTTATTCATAACCTGGGCCACGCGGCAACCGCTTATGCCGGGTACCTGAAATACCCTGAAAAAGTATTTATTCATGAAGTGTTAGAAGATAAAGAAATACATGGTTTTGCTTATAGCTGCATGCAAGAATCAATGGAATTGCTACTAAGATTATATCCTGATGATTTTTCCCGGGCGGATCTCGAGGGACATGCCCTGGACCTTCTTCGCCGTTTTAAAAACAAGGCCTTGGGGGATACCATCTTCCGGGTGGGTTGCGACTTGTACAGGAAATTGGCAGCTGACGACCGCCTGGCAGGTGCGATACACCAGGCAGAAAAACAAAATACACCCCGCGAAAACATCACGAAAGCCCTCGTGATGGGTTATTATTTCAGGGGAAAGGACGAAAATGGGAATATGCTGCCAATGGATGAAAAATTTGTGGCCGAATTTGCCCGGGAAGGGTTGCCCTGTATGCTTGAAAAGGTCTCGGGATTGTCATCAAATGTCCTTGAGAAAGCTTTACAATTCGCCGCGGATATCGAAAAAAAAACACTCGGTTTTACACCCTAAGAATCTTTCAGTACTTTTGTCAAAAACGCGAGCATGGGAAGCCAGAAAATAGAACTGGATTGGAAAATAGGTTATTCGTTCAACAAGAAAAAAGCACGGTATTAAACCATTGATCAGGTACTGAAACCACTAGCTAATTCAAGGGATGGGAAATAAACTCCACGGTTTCCTGCTAAACTATCGTGCTATTTTATTGTTTAAACAGGTAGGCTAATCCAAAAAAAAAGCCATGCACGAAAAAAACATATTTATTGTTGGTTCGAATGAATTTAATCTCGAGGAATTAAACACGATAAAAGATGCCAATCAGTATAATTTTATCCCGTTATTACCTGCTGGCGAAGTATACCGGCAAGATATAAAGCCCGATATAGAGGGGTTTTTAAATAAGGCACGCGAAAAACTAAACAATTTTGACGGTTCCATTGATGGGATCATTGGTTTTTTTGATTTTCCCGTGACCCTTCTTACCTTTTTGTTGGCCCGTGAATACAACCTTAACGGACCGTGCCTTGAAAGTGGCGTGAAATGTGAACACAAGTACTGGAGCCGATCCCTCCAGGCCGAGGTGGACAGCAAACATGTACCGGGTTTT
>CAZKIR010000117.1:3963-10209 GCA_964552835.1 uncultured Bacteroidales bacterium | reverse complement strand
GCTTATTCGTTGGAAACGGTATTTTGTTACTAAAAGAAAAAAATACATGTTATTTGGTAGATTATAGAAAAAGCATCCCTAAGTTTTCAACGGATTGTATAAACCTTGAAAAACCCGAAATATGGAAAAAAAAATGACCGGGACGGTAAAGAGTATCCCTTGTTCGAATAATAAAATTTTTCTGGTTATCCTGTTTCTCTTTTATTTACTTTTTTGTAAGCAATCAGTTGCAAAAGATATCGAGGAGGTTGAACAAGCCTTTATCAGGTTGTCAAACGCACGCTGTGAGCTGATCATGGCCTTAAACGGCGGGGCCTTGATAGATTTCCACCTGGTAAATAACCCGGTTAATCCCTTGTCGTGGAAGCTGAGCCCGGGAAAAATGCCCCCGAATAACCAGGACGGCGCGGTTTTTCAAGGACACTTCTTGTGCACGGGTAGGTGGGGAAGCCCTACCCAAGGGGAGATGGCGGCAGGTATCCCGCACAACGGGGACTTGTCTAACACCCGTTGGGCAGTGAAAGCCTATGATATCACGGCCACAAGAATGGTTAACCAATCTGAACGGGAAGGCCTTCATGTTGAACGGGAATTATTGTTATCCCCGGATCAAGCCATCGCCAAAGTAACTGAAACCTTTACCAATACATTGGCCATTGGCCGGGTGAACAATATAGTGCAACATTCTACCTTGGGCAGGCCTTTTTTAACTCCTTCAGTCGTGATAAACACCAACGCCACCCGTGGGTTCATGCAACATTTATCTTTTCCTGACCCGGAAAAATACGAGTATGTTTGGCCTCTCGGAATCATCGATTCCTCGTTTCATACCATTGATATGCGCCAATCTTCCACGGCCCTGAATTATGTCAGCACGCATGTTTTTCATGACAGCCTGGGGTGGGTTACCGCTTATCATCCAGCAGAGAACATTTTGTTCGGTTATATTTGGAAAACCAGTGATTACCCTTGGTTAAATATCTGGCATCAACAAGAAAATGGCAAGCCCGTGGCCAAAGGCTTGGAATTTGGTACTACAGGGATTGGTAGGCCCTACACTGAATTATTGGGTGAAGAGTGTTTTTTTCACGGCAACCCCTCGTATTTTTTTCATGATGCCAAGCAAAACCTGAAGAAAAGCTATTACATGTTTTTAATTTCTACGAGTCCTGATTTTCAGGAAGTAGATGAAATACGGGTAAAAGAAGATCAACTTGTTGTCGTTGGTTATAACGGTAAAGAAGAAGTGATAAAGCTTCCCGCGCGTTTTTAACCTAACCGGCCACCAAGTAATCAATAACCAGTAACTAGGTTTTTTGGCCCCGGGTGATCCAGCTTGGTAATATTTATTTACCTTCGTGGGATAAGCGTGATATTGTTTATATCTCCCATGAATTGGAAAAAATAATACAAGCGGTATTCGAATTCCAGCCCGTACTCTATGCTTGGATCATAATCAATATGACTTTTATAAATGCCATGAAGGACAATAAAATAAATAGTTTTAACACGGTTTTTATTACTTGGGGGTTTAAGGTTCGAGAAGATTAAATCAATTTTAATGCCAAACCCGCGTTTTTTTAACATACAATCCTGATTAAAAGAATTTTATTTTTTTCTCGAAAAAATTTCCATTCAAATAAAAAATCTTATCTTTGTATTAAGAATTAAATGGATTAAGGAAAGTGTTTTTATTAATTTTTGTTGGATTTTACCCTGAAAATTAGGCATTTATTCGCTTAGCTCTTTAATTCTGCAGTTATTTTTTTCTTTTAATTTAATTTTTTTATCATGAACATTTTTGTTGCTAACCTGAATTACAAAGTTCGGGACGAACGTTTAAGTGAAATTTTTGAAGAGTATGGCGAAGTTCTCTCCGCCCGTATTATTAAAGACCGGGCTACTGGAAGATCAAAAGGGTTTGGTTTTGTTGAAATGGCCGATGACAATGAAGCTTCTACTGCTATTGAAGAGCTGAACGGGGTTACCCTCGAAGGAAGGGACATAGTAGTTAAAGTGGCCCAGCCCAAGAAAGAGAAAGCGTAAAGTGTAAATGTATTGTATAAGTATAAGCCGGGATTTTACATCCCGGCTTATATTTTTTTATGCTCCAGTATTTCCAGGTCTTTTATCCCGCTTGTCCTTCTTCCAAACCATTTGTAACGGTTTTTTGCCACGAGATCATATATCCTGTCCCGGATGGCCCGCGGCATTATCCAACCAACCGAAAATAAGTTCCAGGGAAATTTTAATTGGCTCGCGATTTTTAACGCGGCGGTTGATTTTGTATAAGCTTTTTCGCCTGAAATTAAAACAATGCTGTTTATTTCTTGACTTTCCTTGATCAAAGCATGCTTTTTTGCTATTTCCTGGCCCTTTTTCGTTTGTATGCCCGTGTACCTGAAACGATCGCCTTTCTCCTTGGGTACAATAAATTGCACGGTGCCCGAGCATAAATTGCACGTGCCGTCAAATAAAATAATATCATAATGCTTCATGATTGGTAAACAAATCTTTTTATTAAATGTTATTATCGTGAATGTGTATGTAAAATGAATTGGCTACTAGAACCTTAAGTTTGTTTTGAATTTTTACCAGGTGGCTTATAGCCAATTATTTACAAATTTAACCAGTGTTAAATTTGACTACAGGCCTTAATTTTTCTATTTTTGCCGAAACCAAAAAAGAGAGCTATTTTATATTTAAACCACAAACAATTTATCAATAATATTTCCCTTTTAGGGAAAGTATTGCTCTCTTTGTCTCTGTTTAAACGTTATCGTTTAATCACGCGCCTACAAAATGTCTTTTGAAATAAGGCTGTATTATATTTATTACTAGTTGTATAAGTACATCTTGACATACAGGTGTTCTGTGCAGCTTCATTTAGTAACCCTAAAAATTTAAATTATGAATAAAATGAATTTTACAAGAGTTTTTTCGCTTGTTTTATTTCTGTTATTTATCGTCCCTCTGGATCAATTATTAGCCCAGGAAGAAGAAGAAGAGGGCTTTAAGGTAGGAGGTGCCGTGCGTTTTAACTGGATCAGTACATATTATGAAGGAAACCATAATAGTAAAAACAATGCCGCTACCTGGGATACTTGGAGGATTAACGTGGATGGCTCCAAGGCAGGAATTGACTTGAGTTTTGAATACCGGTTTTATCCTACTTTTGGTACTCATTTTATCCATCATGGATACTTGGGCTATGATTTAACCGATAACCTTTATACCAAATTGGGGGTATTTCAAAAACCATTTGGTATTACGAAGTTTGCCTCTCACTCCTGGTGGTTTCAGTTACCTTATTACGTGGGTTTGGAGGATGATTATGACATAGGTATTGGTTTTGATTATACTATTAGTGATAAGTTGAAGTTAAACCTGGCTTATTTCCGGCAACAAGAACCAGAAGGCCCAATTTTTGGTGGCGATGTAACTTTTGGTGGTTCTGGTGCTGGCCGCTACTCTTATGATATAGTTCCGGTAGCAGGTGCTTCAAACAGGGAATTGAACACGGCTAACTTGCAAGTATTATTTAACGCGACCGATGATATCGAATTTGGTGCATCCGGACAATTTGGTGGTATATATAATAGCACCTTAGATGAAATCCAAACTTCTATGGCATATGCAGGCCATGTCAATGCCAGTTTTTCCGAGTTTAATTTCAAAGGGGAAGTTCTCTATTATGATTATGGTGCAAAAGATGATTCGGACAATGAATTGAATACCGTGAACATGGGTGCCTACGGATTTTCCTATGGCGTTGCAGCAGAAGCCATAATGTACGTGGCCGGACTGTCGTATAACTTGCCCATCGAATTTGGCCCTGTTTCTGGTGTCCAGGCGTATGTTGATTACACCTACATGGACAAGGCAAATGGTGCTTTTGAGAATGTCCATCATTTAATCCCGGGTTTCCTGATTTCCGCGGGTGGGCTTTACACTTACGTGGATTTCGCCCTCGGGAAAAACCAGCCCTGGCTTACTAATTCCTTTGGTACTGGTTTAGGTCAAGGATGGACATACTCGGACACCCAAGGTGAGCCATATTACAACACGGATCCAGCAAAAATTAATACCCCTGTCCCGTTATCAGATGTTGATTGGAACATGCGTTTTAATGTAAATGTTGGCTACTATTTCTAAACGTGCCGGAACGAACTTATTCCATCGGCCTTGCTATAGGGTCGATGGAATTTATAAATAAATAAAAAAATGTCAAAAATTGAAGTTAAGGACTTGTATTTAATCTTTGGCCCCCACAAGCGGGAAGCCAGGGAAATGCTTGACAAGGGGCACTCAAAAGTTGAAATCCTAAAAAAAACAGGTTGCACGGTGGCCGTGAACAATTCCAACTTTTCCATCGAAGAAGGAGAAGTTTTTGTTGTAATGGGCTTGTCAGGAAGTGGTAAGTCTACCTTGTTAAGGTGTTTTAACCGTTTGTTAAACCCTACCTCGGGCAGTATAAAGATAAACGGGGTAGAAATTACCAAGTTGAACCGGGAACAATTGGAAAATTTCCGGAGGAAAGAAATGACCATGGTTTTTCAACATTTTGGCCTGTTGCCGCACCGCACGGTTTGGTCGAATGTAGCTTTTGGCCTTGAAATACAAGGTGTTGATGAGGAAGCCAGGCGAAAGGCAGCTTACGAGACCATTCAGACTGTAGGTTTGGATGGGTATGAAGAAAGCATGACAGGTGAGTTAAGTGGCGGGATGCAGCAACGTGTTGGCCTGGCCAGGGCATTGGCCACGGATCCTGAAATCTTGTTAATGGACGAGGCTTTTAGCGCGCTTGACCCTCTTATCCGTACACAAATGCAAGAAGAATTGCTTGAATTACAGGCCAAAGTGCATAAAACTATCTTGTTTATTACCCACGATCTGGACGAGGCCTTGAAACTTGGCGACCGGATTGCTATCATGAAAGACGGTGTCATTGTTCAAATTGGTACCCCGGAAGAAATCCTGGTTGACCCGAGCGACGAGTACGTGAAATCTTTCGTGGAAAACGTGGACAGGAGTAATTTTGTAACAGCCGCTTCGGTTATGTTTAAAAATCCTGCCCGCTTGCACCTTGACAGGGAAGGCCCAAGGGTCGCCATTCGTAGGATGCGCGAAGTGGGGGTAAACATACTGCCCGTTGTTGACAAAGAGAACAAGTTTATCGGGTTCTTGACGGATGACGTGGCCGCCAAGCTTCAAAAAGAAGATGTAAAAGATATCCGTGGCCATATTGTCAAGGACGTGCCCATGGTTGCCCCGGATACCTCCGTGGCCGACTTGTTGCCACTTTACCTGGATTATAGTTTGCCCATCGCGGTGGTAAACGGGGATTATAACCTCAAAGGCCTCGTGGTCCATTCTTCCGTTATAGCGGAAATGATTGGCGTGGAACAAAAAGACGTTATTCAACTTAAAGAAGAAGGAGGAATAAACAATGGTTGATATTAAAATTGGTGAATACGTAGAACAAGCCATTGAGTGGGTATCGGTAGCCGCCAGCCCATTTTTTGACGGCGTGACAACCGTGATAGATGGCCTGGTAACGGGCATGCAGTCTGCGTTGTTGTTCCCGCACCCTTTCATCATCATGGGGTTGCTTACCATTATTGCCTATTACCTGCAGGCAAAAAACAAGGGCTTATTTACCATAGAAGGATGGAAAGAAGGACGGGGATTGGCCATTTTTACCTTAATAGGGCTTTTTCTTCTTTATGGAATGGGTTTTTGGGAAGAAACCATGGAAACTTTTGCCCTGGTACTTGCCTCCGCGCTCATTGCCCTTATCATCGGAATACCCCTTGGTATCTGGTCGGCCCGAAGTGACGGGGTCGAAAAAGTAGTACGGCCGATCCTTGACTTCATGCAGACCATGCCCGCTTTCGTGTACTTGATCCCGGCTATCTTGTTTTTTAGCGTGGGAAACGTACCCGGTGTAGTAGCTACGGTAGTATTCTCATTGCCCCCCGCGGTACGGTTAACAAATTTGGGAATACGGAGCGTGCCAACCGATATCGTGGAAGCTACCCAATCTTTCGGGGCTACCCAAAAACAGTTGCTTTTTAAAGTTCAGATTCCTTTGGCCAAACCCACCATATTAGCGGGGGTCAACCAGGTTATCATGCTGGCCTTGTCCATGGTGGTAATCGCTTCCATGGTAGGTGCCGCCGGATTGGGCGAGAAAGTGTACATGGGTATCCTGCAAGCTGACATTGGCCTGGGATTTGAAGCTGG
>CAZKIR010000117.1:0-3953 GCA_964552835.1 uncultured Bacteroidales bacterium | reverse complement strand
ATAATTTTCGACCGGTTTACCCAGGCATTTGGTGTCGGAAAAAAACAATAATGATCGTTGAATATTTATTAAACCTTAAAAACTAATGTATTATGAAAAGAAAGAATTTGTTTAACATGTTGATAGCGCTCGTGATGAGTGCTGGTATAATTATGTTGTCTGCCTGTGGTGGCGGCCAACAAGCGAAAGATAAAAAAGGCGAAGCGGCTGGTGGTGAAATTTTGATCCTTTACCCGAACTGGGCAGAGGGGATCGCTTTCACGAACCTGGCCATGGTTGCTTTGCAAGACAAGGGATATGATGTTACCATCAAGCCTATTGAGCCCGGGCCTATTTATGCTTCGCTGGCCAAGGGTGATGCCGACTTATTTTTTGATGCCTGGTTGCCACATACCCATGCTGATTACTGGGAAAAATATGGCGATAAGCTCGTGAAATTGGGCGAATCCTTTAGTAACGGGACTACTGGCCTCGTGGTACCACAGTATGTTACCATTGATTCTATTTCCCAGATAAACGATCAAGCGAAAAAATTTGATGACAAGATTATCGGGATTGGCAGTGGTGCTGGGATCCACAGAAATACTGAAAAAGCTATTGAAGCGTATGGTTTGGAAGTCGATCAGATTACTTCTAGTGGCCCGGCCATGATGGCCAGCTTACAAAAAGCATATGCCAAGCAGGACTGGGTAGTGTTAACCGGTTGGAAACCCCATTACATGTGGGCAGATTATGATTTAAAATACCTGAAAGATCCAAAAAATGTTTATCCCAAGGACGTGTGCGCTATTCTCTCAAGGACAGGCTTTGAAGAAGACTTTCCTAAAGTGGCCAAGTTCTGTGGGAACTTTAACCTGGAAGAGCGGGAATTGTATGATTTGATGGACGAGATCGAAAATGCAGAATCCCCCGACCTGGCTGCCAAAGCATGGTACCAAACCCACGAGGTTATGGTTGAGTCATGGTGGCCCAAGAGTGAATAGTAAATATTTATTGATATAATAAAAAAGGTTGCCTGTTATGGGCAGCCTTTTTTATTATTGGCCAGCATTACTCTAATCTCCCGATAGCCCATTTATATAAAATTGCCAGGCTACGTTCTAATTAAATTAGCTAAGTTTTCCCTGTTCAAAATCTTTATTTCTCTTCTTTCGGCTTTAATCAAATTGTTTTTTTCTAGCTCCCCAATTGCCCGGCTTAGCGAAGGCCGGGTTACCCCGAACAGTTCGGCCAGCTCGTGGTGGCCCTTGTCAAGCTTGATTTCTGTTTTATAAGGTTTTGCCAAGTTCAAGATGTAGTTGGCCAATTTTTCTTTTATGCTTTTAAAGGATAAAAAGAATAGTTTCTCGGTGAGAAATTGGGCACGGTTTGAAATCACGCTCAAGTAGTTGGATAAAAATAATTCATTTTCTTGAAATAGTTTCATAATCATTTCCCGTGAGATAAACATCACGGAGGTTGGTTCGTTGGCCACGATGTCCACTGGGTACTTATTTTTTTTCCCGAAAAGGAAAGCAGGGGCAAGGGGCCTGGGAGGGTAAATGTCTTCAATTTTAAGGATTTTCCCGGATAAATCCAACATTTCCCCTTTTACCGAACCGCTTATAAGGATGATAAGGAAATTGCATTCTTCCTCGTGGCTGGCAATTACATGCCCGCGTTGGTAATTTTTTACCTGGTAAGTTATCCCGTTTAGCAGGTTTTTTATATTGCCTGGCGCGATCCCCTTGAACAAGGGGGAATCTGAAAGCAGGTTATGTTGTACGGGGACTGGGGCCATACGTTTTGTTTTAGCAAAAATATAAAAATATCCGGCCTTTGTACCATATGTTACAAAAAAAGATACCTGTGTCTTTTATTATTGCATTAGTATTTTGAACAGTTAAAATGATGCAAAGAAAAATAATTCAGATAGACGAAGAAAAATGTGATGGTTGCGGGTTATGCATCCCCAATTGTCACGAGGGGGCATTGCAAATTGTAGAGGGCAAAGCCCGGTTGATAAGCGATCCTTTATGCGACGGCCTGGGCGCGTGCATAGGCCACTGCCCGAAAGGGGCAATTCACCTGGAGGAAAGAGAAGCCGAAGGCTATGACGAGCAGCAGGTAATGGAAGAAATGATCCTGAAAGGAAAAGATACGGTCATCTCGCACCTGAAACATCTAAAAGAACATGGCGAGAAAGAATTTTTAAACATGGGGATTGATTTCCTGTGGTCAAGACAAGAAGAATTGGGTTTTGACGTGGACGATCTTATCTCGGAAGTTCACGGAATAAAACAGCGGGGCGATTTGTTTGCCCAGGCAACAGAAAATAACCGTGAGGCCCAGCAGGAATATGCCCCCGCGGTTTGCGCGTGCCCGGGTTCCCGTTCTGTTGCTTTTAACGGGCAGCCAATCCTTGATGAGATGGAAACAACGCGAAAAAGCCCGGTTGAGGATACAAGCAGCAATCAATCCCATTTAAGCCACTGGCCCGTGCAAATGCACTTGATAAACCCGGGCGCCCCGCGTTACCATAATGCCGATTTGTTATTGGCAGCAGATTGTGTAGCTTTTTCCATGGCCAATTTCCATCAAGATTTCTTGAAAGGTAGAAAATTAGCTATCGCGTGCCCAAAATTAGACAGTGGCCAACAACTTTACCTGGAAAAACTTGTCCGTTTGATTGATGAAGCCAGGATTAACACCCTCACCGTCATGAAAATGGAAGTGCCTTGTTGTGGCGGGTTGGTGCAATTATGCCAACTTGCCTTGCAAAACGCGGCGCGCAAGGTGCCCCTGAAGATCATTACCGTAAGCATAGAGGGCAAGCTGTTGGAAGACGAATGGCTCTAAATTTGCTATAGCCCGCATGAACCATACAGCCTAGTGATTTTACCAGACACTATTTTTTTAATTAAATAAAATCTATATTATGAAAATGTTTTGTTATCAATGCCAAGAAGCTGCTAAAAATACCGGTTGCACCGTGAAAGGCGTGTGTGGTAAAACCGATGAAGTGGCCAACTTACAAGATTTGTTAATGGATGTCTTGAAAGGGATATCGTTTTATTCTGCCAAGCTAAGGGAAACAGGGGACAATGTGCCGGATGATATCCATTATTTTATCATGCACAACATATTTACTACTATTACCAACGCGAATTTTGATCGTGAATATTTCTTAAAAGCCATTCGCGAGGCCATTCATAAACGAAACAGTATCCGATTGATAGCCATGGACAGAGGGCTTCAATTCAACGACAATGACTTGCCCCGCCCCACTACTTGGGAAGCCCATAAGGATGAGGAGTTTGAGCAAAAAGCACGGGAAGTGGGCGTTTTGGAAACAGAAAATGAAGATATCCGTTCCCTCCGGGAGTTGATAACCTATGGCGTGAAAGGGATAGCTGCTTATGCCGAACATGCCTGGAACCTGGGGTACAAGAAAGCCGAAATATACAATTTCATGGAAGATGCCCTAGTTGCTACCATGAACGATGCCTTATCAGTTGATGAACTGGTGCAGTGGGTTATGGATACCGGCAAGTTCGGCGTGGACACCATGGCCTTGCTGGATGCGGCCAATACAGGGGCGTATGGAAATCCTGAAATATCCAGGGTAAACCTGGGGGTCCGGAATAATCCCGGCATCCTGGTAAGTGGCCATGATTTAAAGGATTTGGAAGAACTCCTGGAACAAACACGGGGAACGGGTGTGGATATTTATACCCATAGCGAGATGTTACCGGCCCATTATTACCCCGGTTTCAAAAAATATGATCATTTCGTGGGGAATTATGGTAATTCATGGTGGAAACAAAAAGAAGAATTCGAGACCTTTAACGGACCTGTCTTGTTTACTACCAATTGCCTGGTGCCACCATCCAAAAAAGCAAGCTATACCGGTAAGGTTTATACCACCGGTTCGGCGGGTTTCACTGGATTCCCTCACATTCCGGCAAGGCAAG
>CAZKIR010000116.1:0-10346 GCA_964552835.1 uncultured Bacteroidales bacterium | reverse complement strand
TCGGAAGTTTTTCTTTTCGTGGAAGACGAGTCAAAGCTCGAAATCCACAAGCTTAGAAATTATAACCTGCTGGAAGATGAGCAGTTTATTGCCCGGTTAAAACAATTGGAGAATACTGACCAGGATATTGGCATCAATGCCATCGAGGACATCATGAGGGAGCTGGGCAAGGAACAAGAAGGCAAACACGATTTTCACCTGAACGGGAACAACGGCATGGATCACCGGGATACTACCATTTCCAGTATACGGGTTGCTTCCGACAAGTTGGATACCTTGATGAACCTCGTGAGCGAGATGGTCACCACGCAGGCAAGGCTGTCCCTTTTTGCTGAAAAACAACAGTTACCTGGTTTGGAGGCCATATCCGAGAGCGTGCAAAAATTAACCCGCCAGTTGCGCGACAATGCTTTTAGTATCGTGCTTATCCCCATCGAGACTATCATGACCCGTTTTCAACGCCTGGTCAGGGACTTATCGGACCAGTTGAACAAGAAAGTGGTTTTTACCGCCGAAGGGACTGACACCGAGCTTGATAAAACCATTATCGAAAGCCTTACCGACCCCATCCTGCATATCCTGCGCAATAGCATGGACCATGGCATTGAATCGCCCGGGGAAAGAAAAAAAGCCGGGAAACCAGGGGAAGGGACCATTTTATTAAAGTCATTTTATTCCGGCGCTAATGTCATTATCCAAATTGAAGATGACGGGCGGGGCATTGACCCGCGAAAAATTAAGGAAAAGGCCATCGAGAAAGGCCTCGTTTCAACAGAAACAGACCCGGACGACCGCGAGCTTTTTAATTTACTTTTCATGCCAGGCTTTTCCACGGCTGAAAAAATTACCGGTGTATCAGGCCGCGGCGTGGGCATGGACGTGGTGAAACGAAAAATTAATGATATACGGGGCGAGGTGGAATTGGATTCAACCCCGGGTAAAGGCACCCGGATACAAATCAAGCTTCCCTTGACCTTGTCTATCATTGACGGTTTGTTGGTACGGATTTCCAACACGCATTATATTGTCCCCCTGGCTTCGGTAGACAAAATATACGCGGTAAAGCATGAAAAAATTGCCAATACCTTTAACAATCTCGTGGTGCTTGATGGCGTGCAATACCCTTTTTTCTACCTGCGCCCTGAATTCAAGGTTGATGGCGAGGCACCGGAAGACGAGCAAGTAGTGGTATTGTATTTTGAAGATAAGAAAATTGGTATCGCCGTGGATTATGTTGTTGGCGAGTACCAGGCCGTGCTAAAGCCCCTGGGGGTGCATTACAAGGGCCAAGAAGAAGTATCAGGCGCGTCCATTCTCGGCGACGGGTCGGTCGCGCTTGTCCTGGACACGAATAAACTTATACAAAAATTATCCAATCGAAAATTAAAAATGGAGGAAAACAAAAATGAATGATGCAACACGAAACAACAAATTAGACTCCTACCTGACCTTTAAACTAGGAGAAGAAGTTTTTGCCGCTAACGTGGGCAAAGTGCTGAATATCTTGGAAATGACCAAGATTACCGAAGTACCCAAGGCCCCTGAATACATGAAAGGGGTAATTAACCTGAGAGGCACCGTCCTGCCCGTGATAGATACCAAGGTGAAGTTTGAAATGGGCCAGACTGAATACACGACCAATACTTGTATCCTGGTGCTGGAAATTGAAATGGACGGCGATACCATCCAGGTAGGTGCAATTGTCGATTCCGTGCAAGAAGTACTGGAAATAGACGATGACCAGGTCCAACCGCCCCCCAGTATCGGGACCAAGTACCGCTCCGAGTTTATCGAGGGCATGGTAAAGGTTAATGAAGAATTTATCATGATCCTTGACATGGACAAGGTATTTTCTTTAGACGAACTGTCCGCACTGAAAGACAAAACCCCTCAAAAATCCGAAGTGGAAGAGGAGGTGAATAACTAATCAATCCCTATTTAAATTATACCAAAAAACGATAAAATGAACTGGAAAGATATACAAATTTCGAATAAGTTAATCATAGTTTTTTTAGCCATAGGGCTAATAGCGGTTATAGCTTTAGGATTGATTTCATTTAATCAATCGAAAGAATCGCTTATAGCAAGCAGCACTTCCCAATTGATTGCTGTCAGGGATATAAAGAAAAATCAAGTAAATGATTTTTTTGAAGAAAGACTGGCAGATATCAGGGTATATTCCTTTAACACGGCCATTCAAATGGCCGCGGAAAGGTTTATTAATGCTTTTGAAGAAGAGGGTTTACAGGGTGATCAATATCAAGAATGGGAAACCCTTCATGGATCAAAGTTAGAAACGTATGTTAGCGAGTATCATTATTATGACTTATTTTTTATCTCGAACAAGGGAGATGTAGTTTACACGGTTGCAAAGGAATCTGATCTTGGCAAGAACCTGTTAAAAGGTTCTTTGTCCAATTCTAGCCTTGCAGAAGCATTTAATAAAGGTATGAATGATTATTCCTTGATAGATTTTTCCTGGTATGAGGTGTCCGAAGAACCGGCCGCCTTCGTATCAGGGCCTATTGAAAAAGCCAACGGTGAGCGGATTGGCGTATTGGTTTACCAACTTTCTCTTGAAGCAATTAACGATATTATGCAAGAAAGAAGTGGAATGGGCGAAACAGGTGAAACTTATCTCGTGGGCCCGGATAAGCTCATGCGGTCAGATTCTTATCTCGATCCTCAAGGGCATTCAGTAAAGGCTTCTTTCAAGGGGACCGTCGCGGAAAATGGGGTAAGCACGGAAGCTGTAAATGAAGCTTTGGCAGGAAAGACCGATGCAAAAATTATTATCGATTATAACGGGAACCCGGTTTTTTCAGCGTATACCCCTGTAAAATTTGGTGAAACAACATGGGCAATGATGGCGGAGATTGATGAGGCTGAAGTGATGGCCCCTGTTAATGCTTTGGGAAGGCAAATAGTTATCGTGGCAATTCTTGTAGCATTGGTTATCATTGTTGTTTCCATTGTATTTGCCCGTTCTATCGCGAAGCCCATTCATAAAGGGGTTGAGTTTGCTAAGAAATTATCTCAAGGGGATTTAACCGCCGAGATTGATGTTAATCAAAAAGACGAGATCGGGGTATTGGCCGACGCGTTAAAAGGTATGCTCATGAAATTAAAAGATATCGTGGTGAACATCCGGGGTAACGCCGAAAACATTGCCGCGGCCAGCATGCAAATGAGCTCTTCCTCTCAGGAGATGTCGCAAGGGGCGACGGAACAGGCTTCCTCGGCCGAAGAAGTGTCTTCGAGCATGGAAGAAATGGTATCAAACATCCAGCAAAACACCGATAATTCCCAACAAACCGAGAAGATTGCCATCAAATCGTCCGAGGGTGTGCAGGAAGGTAACAAGTCGTCCGAGATATCGGTGCAGGCCATGAAAGACATTGCCGAGAAAATCACCATTATTAACGACATTGCTTTCCAAACCAATATCCTGGCCTTGAACGCGGCAGTAGAAGCGGCGCGGGCCGGCGAGCACGGGAAAGGTTTTGCCGTGGTGGCCTCGGAAGTTAGGAATTTGGCCGAACGCAGCAAGGTAGCCGCTGATGAGATTGACCAGCTATCGAAAAATGGCGTGGACGTTTCTGAAAGGGCCGGCAAGCAATTGGCCGGGATCGTGCCTGAAATTGAACGTACGGCTAAGCTGGTACAAGAAATCAGCGCGGCCAGTATCGAGCAAAACTCGGGGGCGGATCAAATTAACAACGCGATCCAGCAATTGAACCAGGTTACCCAGCAGAATGCCGCTGCCTCGGAAGAAATGGCTACCAGCTCGGAAGAACTGGCCAGCCAGGCTGAACAATTGAAGGAACTGATGGCCTTTTTCAAAATTGACCAAGCGGCCACTGCCCGGCAAGAAGAAATTGCTAAACAATTCGAGCAAGCCACTAAAACTGCCGTGGAGAAGACCAAAGCTCAAAACGGCGGCCCACGAAACCTGAAGCAATACAAGCGGCCGGCCCAACAGGATCCCGTGGAAAAAGAAAAAGGATCAGGCAAGGGAGAAAAGGGTGCAACCATAAAATTGGGCGAAAGGGATAATGATTACGAGAATTTTTGATCAAATGAACGAATTAACTTGATGGGAGGGATTTTTCCCTCCCTATAAAAAAACAAGAAACAAACCCGACAACCTATCAGCAAAAAAAGAAATTATTAATTAAAAAAATGAACAAAATGAACTGGAAAAATTTAAAATTAGGTGCAAAATTAGGGATAGGATTTGGTATCCTGATCCTTATCGCGGTCATTCTTGGTAGCTTGGCCGTTATTAACATGACAAGAATTTCAACCAAATCGGCCCATCTTGCCAAAGAGTATGTGCCAGAGGTTGAGATAGCCAACGAGGTAGAGCGAAATTCATTGGAAACCATGTTCGCCATGCGAGGCTATGCTTTTTCAGAAGAACAAAGCTATTTTCAGGAAGGCATGGGCAACCTTGACGAGGTGAAATCTTACATCAAGAAAGCGAAGGATTTGGCCAGAAACTCTACCCAATTGGTCACGCTCGAGGAAGAGATTGGCAAAGTAGAAGCTGCCGTGACCAATTACGAGAACCTGGCCCATGAAACAGAAAAAGTGAACCAAAAACTTGCTGTTGACAGGGAGATAATGGACCAAACAGCCGCTAATTATATCCAGAATTGCATGGATTATCTCGATAACCAGAATATGTCTTTGGAACGTGAAATTAACCAGGAAGTAAGCAAAGCCAAGTTAGACGAAAGGCACAACAAGATTACCTGGATCAATGACATTATTGATGCCGGCAATGCCTTGCGCGTGGGAAACTTTAAGGCCCAGGCAACCCGGGAGCCGGAAGCGCTGCAAGAAGCCCTGGAATCATTTGATATTTCCCCTATCTTGACGGATATCCGGAAGGTAACTTACCAGAAGGAAGACATTCAAGCCCTGGATCATATTGAAAAAGCCGCTGATAATTATACAGCTGCCATGCAGGATTTTTTAGCCGAGTGGAAACACCGGGAAGATTTAAACGTGAAACGAAACGATGCGGCCAATATCGTGCTAAGCGGGGCAAAACACGTGTCGCAGGCAGGCATTGGCCGGACACAGGCAATTTCTAACGAGGCGGTGGATTTGCTGCGTACCTCGAGTGCCGTGATGATATTTGGTTTGTTATTTGCCGTACTTATCGGGATTGTATTTGCCGTGGTGATTACCCGCTCTATATCCAAACCTATTTTACTCGGGGTGAATTTTGCCAAAAAGGTAGCTGACGGGAACTTAACGGCTGATATCAACGTGGACCAGAAAGATGAAATAGGCCAATTGGCCGCGGCCCTTAAAAACATGATGGTCAAGCTTCGTGACATGGTCGTGAACATTCGCGGCAACGCCGAAAACATTGCAGCGGCCAGCATGCAAATGAGCTCCTCTTCGCAGGAAATGTCGCAAGGGGCTACCGAGCAAGCCTCTTCGGCCGAAGAAGTATCATCAAGCATGGAAGAAATGGTGTCCAATATCCAACAAAACACCGATAACGCGCAACAAACCGAGAAAATTGCCATTAAAGCGGCTGACGGGGTGAAAGAAGGCAACAAGTCTTCTGAAATATCCGTGAAAGCCATGCGGGATATCGCGGAGAAAATTACCATTATCAATGATATTTCTTTCCAGACCAATATCCTGGCCTTGAACGCGGCAGTAGAAGCAGCCAGGGCCGGTGAACATGGCAAAGGCTTTGCCGTGGTGGCCGCCGAAGTACGAAAACTGGCCGAACGGAGCAAGATAGCTGCCGACGAGATTGACCAACTTTCCAAAAATGGGGTGGAAGTATCCGAAAGGGCTGGCAAACAATTGGCTGAAATGGTCCCGGAAATTGAACGCACTGCCAAGCTGGTACAAGAAATCAGCGCGGCCAGCATCGAGCAAAACTCTGGTGCCGACCAGGTGAACAACGCGATACAGCAACTAAACCAGGTAACCCAGCAAAATGCCGCCTCTTCTGAAGAAATGGCCACCAGCTCGGAAGAACTGGCCAGCCAAGCCGAGCAATTGAAAGAACTGATGGCATTCTTTAAAATTGATGAAAATGCACGCGCGAGACAACAAACGATAACCAATCAATTCGCCAAGGAGTCTCAATCGATCATTGAAAAAGCCAAGCAGGAAAATGGTACTCAACAACAAAAATTAAAACAGTACAAGAAACCGGAACAACAAGCTGCCAGGAAAGAAAACCAAGGCAATGGTGCCGGCGAAGATAAAAAAGGCGTGAGCATCAAGCTCGGGAACAATGGAGGAGAAGAAGATTACGAGAATTTTTAAGGTTTGATTAGTGGTTTTCCAGTGGAGGAGAGGCCCGGGAGCGCAAGCATGCCCTCCCGGGCAAATCCCCATCCCTTGTTCATCAAAAGCTGTTTTTACCAGGTTACCAATTTTAAAACAATTGAAAACAAAATAAATCACGAAGTTGGAAAGCAAGGCAAGCAAGCAATTATTGTGAATGAAAAGAAAAAAAGAACAAAAGATGAAAAAATTAAACATTCGTGAAAAGCTTATCCTGATTGTCGTGGGGCAACTCGTGTTGGTTGGGTTGATGGTATTTTTTATTTTTAACATGAACATGAAATTGACCCGTATTTCGGAGGAAAAGCAAGAAACTTCAGAGAAAATTGATGCCGTGGAATCCCTGGTGATAAAAACAAAAGATTACATCGGGAAAAGCCTCGATTATGAAAGCCTGGAATCACAATTTAAAAGAGTAAAAAGTGAGCAATCGCTGGATTTTAACCTGGATAGCATACAAGATATTATTATAAAAATGGAGGGTTCGCGGGAAGAAAACGCGGGTATAGAATCTGAAGTTATGTCTTTAACAAACTTATCCATAGAGCAATCCAATGCTTTTATCAACAGCATGAGCCAAAAACTGGCAGATCCTGCCGAAAGAAACCAGGTAAGCACCATCGAACGCCTTGTGATAGCAGGTGCCAATGCCAATAATAACAACAACTATACTATCCAGGTCCTCTTTCAAAAAATGAAAGAAAACCTCTCGGCCAAAAGTGAATTGTTTTCATTTTTAGACAAGGCTATGGAGCAGACAAAAAATGATATTGAAAGCCTAAAAGGTACGGATTATGCTCAATTGCCCGTGAATGCCCACGCGGCTAACGAAAAAATCACGCGCTTGTCAAGGCAATTTGCCCGGAACATTGAACAAACCAATAACCTGGGGCAAGAGGTAGTAGATAACATGGACACTTTATTTCAAAAACTTAGTGAAGCCGACATGGAATCAACCCGAGCCGGGTTTGACGAGATAAAAAACGCCGTGGGCATGATACTTATCGTGCTTATCATGATATCATTGGCTGTTATAATCCTCACGGGTTTGGTAGGCAGCTTGCTCCGCAAGGTATTTGCCCAATTGCCCCTCGACCTTACCGAGCTGGCCAAGGGGGATTTGACCCGGCAAGTCCCGCCGGGCATGAAACAAAGGACTGACGAGATAGGGACAATTGCCCGGGCATTTGAAGAACTCGTGGAAAATTTAAAAAGCCGGATAGGGTTTATTAAAAACAGCACGATTAATATAACCTCTGCCAGCCAACAAATGAGTTCAGGTTCCCAACAATTATCGCAAGGGGCAACTGAGCAAGCTTCTAGTGCTGAACAAGTGTCTTCTAGCATGGAAGAAATGTCCTCGAGCATCCAGCATAATGCCAACAATGCCATGGAAACCGAGAAGATATCTCGCAAAACCGAACAAACCATGGAAAAAATGAGTACAAGTGGCAAAAAGAGCCTGGAATCCATAAAAAATATTGCTGAAAAAATTACCATTATCAATGACATATCTTTTCAAACTAATATACTTGCTTTGAACGCGGCCGTGGAAGCAGCACGTGCCGGGGAACATGGCAAAGGCTTTGCCGTGGTAGCGGCTGAAGTCCGTAAATTGGCCGAGCGCAGCAAGTTAGCTGCTGATGAGATCATGGGGCTCTCGCACTCTAGCGTGAAAGTAACAGAAGAATCTGGGCAACTTATCGAGGAATTATTGCCTGAAATTCAGAATACTTCAAAATTGGTACAGGAAATAGCCGCTACCAGTAGCGAGCAAAACTCCGGGGCCGACCAGGTAAATAATGCCATTCAGCAATTAAACCAAGTAATACAGCAAAATGCTGCTTCTTCAGAGGAAATGGCCACCAGTTCTGAAGAATTGGCAAGCCAGGCAGAGCAATTAAAAGAGCTGATGGCTTATTTCAAGACAGGGAAAGACGATATTTCTTCCCTGGTGAATGAAAAGAAAAACGAGAAACAAGAGCCTTCGGAAATCAGCGTAACCGAGGCCCCTGTAGAAAAGCAGAAAAAAACCGGAAAAACCATCCAACTAGATAATGGAACGGGCGAAGAGGAAGGGAACGATTATTATTAACAACGTGATTTTCAACAAAAGGGATGGTTATCACCGATAACCATCCCTTTTAAAAGATCACGGGAATTTTTAAGCCAGTCCAGGCTTCATGCAGGGCGAATGGATAAAGCCTGAAAGCTTACAAATTTGACATTGGCATAAGAGAAAAAACATAAAAGAACAAGAATTTATATAAAATATCCTACCTGGTTTGACGAACGGGAAAAGCAAGCAAAGAATTTAAGTAAATCAAATTAAGGAGGAACAAAAAAAATGAAAAGTTTAAAAGATCTTAAAATTAATACCAGGTTAAACCTGGTGCTGAGTATTGCCTTTATCGTGATTATTGGTGCCCTGGGGTATTACACCATCACGGCCCAACAAAAACGGATAATTAGCGATACGGACACGCGTATGAATGAACAAGTGCACGACCTGGTGCAATTTATTGACGTGCAAGTAGAAGAGAACCAGGAAAAAGTGAACAATGCCCTGGAAGCGGCTTCGTATGCTTTAGAAAACCAGGACATGGAGGTATCAGCGGAAACGACTGTCGAAATTGAAGTAAAAGCCTCTTCATCCAGCCGGGGCAGGGAGGTAAAAGCCTGGTTGATAAATGGTGAACCGCTATACGAGAACAACCGGTTCGTGGATCAAATCAAAAGCATGACAGGGGCCGAAGTTTCTTTTTTTCAATTGGTACAAGGTGGTTTTTCACGGGTGGCCACTACCGTGCTTGACGAGAATGGCAACCGCACGATAGGGTCTTACGTGCCCGGCAGTTCAGAGGTGGCACGGCAAGTGATGAACGGGCAGGTATACAATGGCCGGGCTATCGTGATCGATGAATGGTTTTTAACGGCGTACCAACCAGTTTACCATGAAAACGAGGTGATTGGCATGATAGGGACAGGGGTTCCCGAGAAAGATTTGGCCGGTTTAAAAGATATTTTCGAACAGAAAAAGTACTTTGAATCTGGTTACCCTTTCATGGTGGATAAAGAAGGTAATTTTATCATTCATCCCACCTCGGAAGGAGAAAACCACGCCAGTAGCGAGTTTTTTCAACAGATTATCACCTCTGGCAAAGACCAGGGCAAAACAGCTTATAAATGGCAAGGCCGGGATAAATTTCAATATTTTGAATATTACAAACCCATCGAGTCATACGTGGTAGCCTCGATTTATAAATCTGATTTAATGGGGATCATCAACAAGATGCGCAACGCGATCATTATTGCTATCGTGATGGGCATTATCTTGTTTGCCTTGATAAACCGCTACGTGAGCCGTTCTATTACCGTTGCATTAAACAAGGGGGTAGAATTTGCCAAGAAATTTGCCGCGGGGGATTTATCCGCTAAAATTGATGTTGATCAAGAAGATGAGGTAGGCGAGTTAGCAGACGCGTTAAAAGCAATGGCAGGTAAGTTACAGCGCATCGTGTCAAATATCCGTTTTGGGGCAGATAGCATTGCCGGGGCCAGCCAACAGATTAGTTCCAGTTCGCAGCAGCTTTCACAAGGGGCTACAGAGCAAGCTTCATCGGCCGAGGAGGTGTCTTCTTCCATGGAAGAGATGTCGTCTAATATCCAGCAAAATACCGACAACGCGCAGCAGACCGAGAAAATTTCTATTAAAGCCTCGGATAGCATGGTAAAAATGGGCGAAAGCGGTAAAAACAGCCTGAATTCGATCCAAAACATTGCTGAAAAAATTACCATCATTAATGACATCGCGTTCCAAACCAATATACTTGCTTTAAACGCTGCTGTTGAAGCGGCCCGGGCCGGTGAGCATGGCAAGGGTTTCGCGGTAGTGGCCGCCGAGGTGCGTAAATTAGCCGAACGGAGCAAGGGAGCCGCTGACGAGATAGTGGACCTTTCCCAATCAAGCGTGAAAGTGACCACCGAATCGGGTTCTTTGATTGATGAACTGGTACCTG
>CAZKIR010000115.1:0-10424 GCA_964552835.1 uncultured Bacteroidales bacterium | reverse complement strand
AATTATCTAATTTCTCGGCTATCTTCAGGGCACCAAGGTATTCCTCGAGTGACAACACGTAATCCCCTTTTGTTTCATGGTGTTTGCCAATATTCTTGGCTATGATGATAGAAAGCGAACTGTCTTCAAAAGCCTGGTTCAGGTCCCTTGCCTCGCTGTAATAATGCATGGCCCGGTCGAACTCGCCCTTGGTATGAAAATATTTTCCTATAACGACCGTGGATAGGATTTTCCCTTTTTGATACCCGTGATCAGTTGCCATTTCCCTGGCCTTTAAAAAGGTTTTCAAGGCCTTGTCATACTTCCCCAAGTTATACTTTAATTCCCCTTGTTCTATCAGGTTATCAGTTATTCCAACAGGACTGGAGATGGCCTGATGTAAGGAGAGGCTTTTTTGTTGGTGACCGATGGCCTCCTGGATATTTCCAGCATTCTTGTGCAATATACCCAAGATATAAAGGGCTTTGGCCTCGCCCGAGGGGTAACCCGAGCGGTGGGCCAGGTGAAAAGCTTTGTGGGCCAAATCCTTACTCTCTTTTGCCCGGGTATATAGCATGGTTTCAGCCAACCCGTTGTACGCATCAATTCTTTGAACGGCATTTTCAGGCTTGGTATTCGCGATAAGAAAAACCGAAAGGATGATCAATAGATATCTCACGAAAAAAAAGTATTTTATTTAATTATCCCGTGTTGCAAGGCATAACGGGTTATTTCCGAGTTATTTTGTAGCTGCATTTTCTTCAAAATATTGTTCCTGTGGTTGCTGATGGTATTCTTGCTAACACTTAGTATATCAGATATTTCGTTTTTACGCGTACCATAGGCCAGCATGCACATGATTTGAAATTCACGATCGGTAAGTTTTTCATGGGGGATAAAAACGTCATGATCATCACGGGTAAATAAATCTACCATTTTCTCGGCCTGGGCCACGGTATAATATTTCTTGCCCCTGGCCACGGTACGAATAGCCTTCTTCAACTCATCCGGGTTGGTTTCCTTGTTTATGTATGCAGAAGCCCCGTTCTTGAACAAGCGCGATGCAAATTGGCCATCCGGGTTCATGGAAAAAATCACCACGGGCAATTTAGGAAAACCTGCCTTAATTTCCTTTAGCACGTCCATGCCATCCTTCCCGGGCATTGATAAATCAAGGATAACCACGTCATAGCTTTCTTGCTGAAGCTTTTTCAATAGATCATTTCCCCGGCTTGCCTCGTCCACTATATCAATATCTGATGTAGCGTCCATTATTAGTTGCAAACCTGTTCTAACTACGGCATGATCATCCGCGATAATTACCCGTATCATGTTCCTGCCCTTTTTTAATTTCGTACATTGGTGTAAAACTAATTAAGCATCTTAAAATGAATGATAACATGCCGTTAAACTAATCTTAAATTTTCATTGAAAGCCTTGCATGGATCTACTGGACAAACATGCTAAAATATTATATATAAAATAAATACAAGTTAATAGTAAAAAATACTACAAGCATTTGATCAAAACTACTATTGTTCTTGAAAACTGATGGTAATATACTTGCTACAAATTTAAACCAAGTTTATTTCAAAAACTTAAATTGTAAGAATTATGAAAAAAAGTGTACTTTTAATTGTGTCAATTATCTTGGGCATTTCGATAAATGCCTTTTCACAAGGTGGGAAATTGGAAATCCCGATCGTTCAAACCAACGAGGTCATTAGTGACTCTATCTGGGTAGAAGACCCTGAAACGGAAGAAGACACCTTATGGGGTGTTGTGACCGTGCCCCTTTCTTCTGATGATGCGGAAGAAATAACCATTACCATGGAAGACAAAACAGAAATTGATGATTTAAATGACGATGACCTGGATTTTGGCTGGGAAGGTGAAGCCGATGATTTAAACATCGTGAACATCGGTTTACGGTTTCAAAACATTCAATTACCGAAAGGGGAAACCATTGATGGTGCTTGGATAGAAATGACCTCTCACGAGGAAAAAACTGCTGAAGATGTTGCCAAGATCACGATATATGGCGAGGCTTCTGATGATGCGCAAACCTTCACGGAAGAGGCTTTAATTTCTGACCGTCCGTTTACAAGCGCTTCAATAAAATGGACAATCGATGAAGAATGGGAACTCTGGGGCACCTATAAAAGCCCTGATCTTAAAAACATTGTTCAAGAAATTATTGATCGGGAAGGATGGCAATCAGGCAATTCCTTGGCATTTATCTTCAAAGGTGAAAACCAGGGGGTAAGCGAATTAGAACATGCCCGTGAAATTGAATCCTTCGAAAATATTGCCGATCCGGAAGAAGGAGGCGATGGTGCAAACCACCCGGAAAGGGTGCCCAAGCTTATCATCCATTACGGGGGATACCAAACGGCTGTAAGCCAGGTTTCCAGCAACAGGTTCAAGGTGTACCCAAATCCCGCTGAAAACGGGATGGTTAATATAAGCCTTCAAAATCATTCTTTCGCTGAAGTTAGTTTGTACAACATAACTGGCAAAATGGTTAAATCATTGAACACCATGGCCAGACAACTTATCCTGGATGTTAGTGACCTACCAAAAGGGGTTTACATCATGAAAGCAGTTCAAGAAAACAATACTTACACCAAAAAGATAATGATCAAGTAATTCATTAATCTTGTTTAGGCTACTGGAAACCATTGATATAACAGCTTCCAGTAGCCCTTTTGACCTTTCATTTATTAAACTATGCTTTTTAATAATAATATGATGGTATCTAACATGAAAACCCGAGTAATATTGTTATTTATGCTTTTCTTGGGAACGCAATGTGCCCTTGTGGCCCAAAGGTACACGATATCTGGAAAAGTAGTTGACCAGGATACCAGGGAGCCACTACCTGGCGCTACAATAAAGATTGAAAACTCCTCGAAAGGGACCACCACCAACTTAAACGGGGAATTCATTATTAAAAGCATCCCTCGGGAAAAAATAAATATTAGTATATCATATATCGGTTACAACAGGCAAACGATCGTTCACGATTTTGGCCAAAAAAGTGATCCCTATCTTGAAATCAAGTTAAAACCTGCTTCCACGGAAATAGACCAAGTTG
The DNA here is from genome assembly GCA_964552835.1 of uncultured Bacteroidales bacterium. GTDB lineage: Bacteria > Bacteroidota > Bacteroidia > Bacteroidales > CAYFUP01 > CAZKIR01. The sequence continues at coordinate 7,348 of CAZKIR010000115.1, read as the reverse complement.
AAGTAATGGCTAACACCAAGGGGCAAGTGAAAGCCATGCTCGATCAAAAAAGGGCCATTAACATTAAAAATATTGTTTCATCAGAGCAACTTGAACAATTCCCCGATTTGAATGCAGCTGAAGCCATGCAAAGGATACCCGGTATCACTTTGCAAAGGGATCAAGGCGAAGGCAAGTATGTTCAGTTAAGAGGGACCCCTCCTGAATTAACTAATTTCAATATCAATGGAGAACAAATCCCCTCTCCGGAGGGCGATGTTCGATACGTTGGAATGGACATCATTTCAGCAGACCAAATTGAATCAATAGAGATTTCAAAAGTTTTAACCCCTGATATGGACGCCGATGGTATTGGCGGAACAGTGAATATCATCACGAAAAAAGCAAAAGGCGAAAAACCCGAGATAACTGCCTCGTCTGCTGCTGGTTATAGCAATCTAAGGAAATCAAATAATTACCAACTCCAATTCTCGTATGGACAACGGTACAACAAGTTCGGGTTTACCATGAATAGCAGCTATTACCAGAATAACCAGGGGGCAGATAACCTTGAATATGATTACGCGAAGGGGCCTTTCTGGGGCTCTACCTCTGAAGGTGTTGAAAATTATCACGTGCAATACCGGGAAGTCCAACTTAGGCATTATAACATTACACGCGAGAGGATTGGATTAAGTGCCACCCTAGATTACGAGTTTAATGAAAAATCAAATATTTACCTGAGGGGAATGTATAACCGCTTTTCAGACGACGAAACCAGGAGAAGGTTGATATATTCACTGGACGATGCAATTAATTTCCAATATTACCTTTATGGTGACGTGGAACGGGATATAAAAGACCGGGTAAAAAACCAAGAAGTGAACACGCTGAACCTTGGCGGGGAACACGATTTCGACTTTATCATCGTGGATTATGAAGCCGCGTTTGCCATCGCGAAAGAGGATCAACCCGATAGGTTAGAAGCCCTTTTTGACAGTCCTGGTCATGGAATCAATATAAAATTCAACTTGGATAATCCAGATTGGCCCAGGGCCACGTTCCCAGAAGAAACCGGTTATAACCATGCAAATAATTTTGAAGAATATGACTTGGATGATGTACTTTTTGAAAAAAGCCATATTATAGACAGGAACAACACATACAAGCTAAACCTAAAGATACCATATGATTTTGGCACTAATAGCGGGTTTGTCAAATTTGGTGGTAAAACAAGAATAAAGAAAAAAACCCGTGATATCCAAGCCCAACAATATGGGGCATATTATTCAAGATCCCTGTTATACCCAGACTCAACGGCACAGCTATCATTAATTGAAATGAATGATGGTTTTGAAGAAACTAACTTGTTGAACCAGGGTTATATTCTCGATTACATGCCTTCACCGGATAGGTTAAGAAAATTTTATGAAGAAGCCCCTCATCATTTTATTTATGATCGCAGCTCGACTTTAACAAACTCTTTCGGTGAAGATTATACCGCACGTGAAAACATTTACGCCTTATATGGAATGATGAAACATGATATAAATGATCTTATGGTACTAGGCGGCATTCGTTACGAGAGAACAGATATAAATTACGAGGGTGTAAAAATTCTCAATAATCACGCTGGAAATTACATTGGAAAAGAAACCTTAAAGGACAAACGAATCCATGAATTTTTTCTGCCACAATTTCAAGCCAAGTACTCCATCAATGCTGACTTTAACTTGAGGGCTGGCTTGACCTATACCTACTCGAGGCCAAATTTTGAAGATGTATTGCCTTACCGGGATGAAGACCGGGATAAAGTAAAATACGGCAACCCCGATTTGAAATTCCCCCGTTCAACGAATATTGATTTTCTTGGAGAAAGGTACCTGAAAAAAGCAGGGGTTTTATCTGGGGGGTTATTTTACAAGAAAATAGAAGATTTTATTTTTTACTATAAGCGCTTTGCACACGAGGGCACAGATTTTAGCGCGTACGATTTAATGGAGATTGAAAAGGCAGAAAACGGGATCGAGGCATTTGTCTACGGCGCGGAAATACAAGTTCAATCAAAATTCTACTTTTTCAAGGGTTTTGTAAGGGATTTCGGGGTTTTCGCGAATTATACCTTTACACATTCAGAAGCCATGATCAACAAACGATTGCCAGCAAATAGTTTTAATTCTGTAGTGGCCTTCGGCGTTGACAGCCTTGACACCTTCAGCTCAAGTGAAGAAATTGAAACTATACCCTTGCCCGGGCAAGCCAAGCATACAACAAACCTTGCCATTTTTTACGATTCAAAAAAAATCTACGCCAAGCTAACTGCTCATTACCATGATGATTTTCTTCATAAACTAGGAGCAGATAAAGACCTGGACGAGTATTACGATAAGTCATGGCACCTTGATTTTACGACAAATGTATCCATCACGAGAAAGTTAAAATTATTTACAGACGTGAAAAACCTCACGAACCAACCCCTGAAATATTACCTGGGCACCCCGGATATATTACAAAAACAAGAATTCTATTCCTGGTGGTTTAGAGCTGGAATAAGATTTAAACTTTAAAAACAAGTTATTGTATTTTTAATGATTAAAGTTTATTAAAATGAAACACATGAATGCTTTTTCCAAAATCACTTTTTTACTATTGTTATTTTACATGGTCTCTTGCAACTTCAAGGTACCATCTGATAAAGCTGACAATATAAAGTATATAATCAAGGCCAATGCCGAAACAACCCCAGTCCCTTCTACCATCGGCGAGGATGCGGCCGATGACCCGGCCATTTGGGCACACCCTGAAGACCCCAACAAAAGCAGGATAATAGGCACCAACAAGAAAGACGGGCTGGCCGTATACAATCTTGACGGTGTAGAAATTTTTTATTATTCCATAGGCCGCATTAATAACATTGATTTACGGTACGGGTTTGTACTTGGCCAAGACACCATAGATATTCTCGTTGGTTCTGACCGCTCCAAAAACGCCCTGATCATTTATCAAATTAATTCCGCCAACGGGGCCCTGGAAAACGTGGCCGCTAGAGAAATCAAGTCAAAAGTAGACGACGTGTACGGCGTTTGCATGTACAAAAGCCCAAAAAACGAACATTTCTATGCTTTTGTCAATGGAAAAAAAGGACAGGTTGAACAATACTGGCTCACGGCCAACGAAAAGGGCGTTGATGCACACCTTGTAAGGGAATTCTCGGTAGGCGGCCAACCGGAAGGCATGGTGGCCGATGACGAAACAAGGAAACTATACGTGGGCGAAGAACAAAAAGGAATATGGACGCTAGGTGCTGAACCCGGTGATCCGGTTGACAAAAAGTTTATTGTTGGCTCGGGCAAATCCAACCAAAACATCGAGTTTGATATTGAAGGCCTTAGCATTTACTATGCACGTGACGGGAAAGGCTACCTCCTGGCCAGCAGCCAGGGCAATTACAGTTACGCGATTTTTTCTCGCGAAGGAAAAAACGAATACATTACAAGTTTCCGTATCACCGACGGTGTGGTAGATGGCGTAGAAGAAACCGATGGGCTGGACGTGCTAAACATCGCCCTAGGGGAAAAATACCCGAATGGCATCCTCGTGGTGCAAGATGGTTTTAATTATGACAATGATAGCTTGGCCAATCAAAATTTCAAGCTGGTATCATGGGAAAGAGTGGCCACGATGACCGAACCAAATTTATTGATAGATAACCAATACCAGGTTTTCAGGAAGTAAACCTCCCGTCTTTAATGGTCAAAGTGCGGTCGGACATCTTGGCCAGGCCCATGTCATGGGTCACGATAATAAATGTTTGGCCATATTTCTCGCGCAAGGTAAAAAATAAACTGTGCAAATCGTTCTTGCTTTCGGTATCAAGGTTACCGGATGGTTCATCGGCCATCACAACTTTCGGGTTGTTGATCAGGGCCCGTGCCACGGCCACCCTTTGCTGCTCACCGCCCGACAATTCCATGGGCTTGTGGCCGAGCCGCTCCGAGAGGTTCAAAAAACCCAGCAATTCCCGGGCTTTTTCTTCCGCCTTAAAGCGCGAAAGGCCGGCAATCAGGGCCGGCATGAAAACATTTTCCAGGGCATTAAACTCGGGCAACAAGTGGTGAAATTGAAAAACAAACCCGATGTTCTGGTTCCTGAAACGGGCCATTTTCTTATTGCTAAATTGGCTTATCTCGTCGTTATCGTACCACACCGAGCCTGCATTCGGGCGACTCAAGGTACCTAATATTTGCAGCAAGGTCGTTTTTCCTGCCCCACTGGGACCCACGATGGCAACCACTTCCCCGTCTTGTATTTCAAGTTCAATTCCCTTGAGGACTTGTAAATCCCCGAATGCTTTGGTTATGTTGCTGGTTTTTATCACTTATACCTCAATTTTACGGATTTTGTTATAATCGATATAATACGAAATTTTAATCGAAAAATTGTTTGTCTGGGGTAGCCCCAGTGTATGTTCAAAATTATCCATAAAATTAAGAAAATTATCATTGATTACTTCCGAATCCTCATGAATTTTATTTTTCCAAACGATATTGATAAAGCTCCCCGGGGCGAAATTCCAGGAATAAATCAAGTCGACATTAAAAATATTAAAGTTCTTATCAGGATTGGATTTGTATTTGACCGGACTGTCCGCGTACCCGTCTTCCCCTAACATGTAAAACTCTGAATAATCCAGTTTTGACCAATAATGGCGGATTTTCAGGTTCAAGGATGACCGGTTATTAAAAACATAAAGCCCCGACAAGGTATTCGTGATCCTTTGGATGTCACGTTTCCCGAAAATTATAGAGTCCTCGGCAAAATCGTTCACGTAACCGAGTGAATTCATGGCCACGTTAAAATTTATACCATGATTAAACGTGAAATTCTCACTTAGGCGCAACCGGGGTTTAATGCCTCCCCAGTATGACTTCCCGTATCCTTCCGCAGCACCAAAACTAGTGGAATACGCTAATTTTTTACGGGAATCAGAGGATACCCACATGCCAAACCAATAAGCCTCTGGTTCGGTAAAATATTTCCCCTCAACCCGGGGCTCGAAAAAATCATACCGCTTCACCGGGGCCACGTCCACCCAAAAACCCATGCTATAATAATTTTTAAACGTTCCATTCGAGAACCACCGCATGTTAAAATGAGTAAATTCCCTTGGCTTGTAAAGGCTCTCGTAGACCATGGTCAAACGTGTGCTCCAGTTCACGAAAACACCGCTAGGTTCCATCATACGGTAACGTATAGAGGCGTCATGCTGCAACTCGTTGGTACGCCGCAAAAATCCGAGGTCGTTCGGATCATATCCATCCGTGAGCAAACGAAACCCGTAATTAAACAAGAGATTGCCCGTGAATTTCCCGATGTTAACATCAAGAAACTCCCCGTCTTCCATCTTGCCCTCCAAACTGTCCCATTTCACGCTCATGGCCGATTTCCCGACAATGCCATACTTGTTGCGTTGGTCGATTATTTTAAAAGCCGTTCCCGCCACGTTGGCCATGTACCCGGTAGAAGGCTCGTAAACATTGGTATTGGCCAGGTTAAAATACGAGAATTTCCCAATGGTCTTGTCATACACGGCGATGTTATAATTGGTAAAAGGCTCGGTCAGCATATTACGCACCTTGCCCGCGGTATCTAGTATCTCGGCGTACATGTTCTTCGTCATCGCGTTAAAAAAACCCAGTCCTGTCCCGGTCTTGTTCCGGCCTGATATTTTGGTTGCATTGATCAACCGGATCTCGTCAGGGTTCGAGATAATTATTTCACCTTCGGCAAGGGTATCGTCTACTTCATCAAATTTCGATGGTTTAGAACCAATCCGTCGCGAATAAAACAAACCCGCCTTGTTGAACAACTCGAGGCCTTCGGTAAAAAATTGCCTCTTCTCAGAATAGCGTACTTCGTATGGCGAAAGGTTTAACACCTCGTTGTCTGACTTGCTTTGGCCAAAATCGGGCACCAATGTCATATCCAAGGTATAACTTTCGTTGATACCGTATTTCAGGTCCATCCCGGCAGAATAGGCATAAGCATTTCCGTCAGGGCTTTTCTCGACCATTCCACTTATATAGGGGAACAATGACAAGCGGACCGGGGGGTCTATATTTTCAATTTGCACGAGTTCCCCGGCTTGGGCACCCCGGCTGGCAACTCTCCTATCAACAGGGTTCCAGGCTGAAGATTCGCGGGCACGTGCCACGTCGCGAAAAAAATTGATGCCCCACACTTGTATTTCTTTTTCAGGAAACCGCAAGGCCGAGTAGGGGATTTTCATTTCCACGTTCCATCCTTTATCAGTTATAAGCACCTCGCTTTCCCAAACGGCATCCCAAGAACGTTCAGTATTATTGGATGATATCTTGGCATCGGTTTGCACATTGGCCGCGGTAAGCTCGAAGTGAAAAATATTTTGGCCATCGTTAAAAGGGCTAATCTCTACCCAAAATTTATCCGCGTTATTCCACCAGTTGTCCCGCACGCTAACTTCTGCATCAATGCTATCGGGATTGGGATCGTACAAGTGAGCCGCGATATACAACGCGCCGTTATCGTATGCCACCCTAACTTCTGAATCGTAACGGGCTTTTTTTCCAATATTCGGGTGCATGGTCACGAAATTACTGGCAACCGGTGCCTGCTGCCAAATTAGCTCGTCTAACCTACCGTCCACCTGGATGCTTTTTTCCACGCGGCGGGCCGCTAATTGCTTTTTCTCAAATTCAAGTTTAGTTCTAAATGGAAGGGATAAAACATGAATATTTAATAAAAAAAATAACAAGCAAAACCAAGCTGTCCGCATTCCAAAAACCCACATTTCAACCTTTCAACTTTTCACTATTTATTTAATACAATTTATATACGCTTATTTGCAATTAAAGTTTACTTCTTGCAAATAAAAAACCTTGCTAGTAAATAATACCGGTTTTATAACGAAAAAAAACAAATATAATTTCCCCGCTTTCGTGAAAAAAATGAAAAAATTCACGGGATGATGGCTTAACAGATAAAAAAAAGTTGGCCTTACTACCATTTTAGACTGGACTCATAGGATCAAAAAGTTAACCCATCTTGTACACGAAAATTATGTAAAACGCGTACACGAACAAAAAGATTACCCCTTTCCACCAGGTAAGCACGCTATTTTTAACCGGTAACATGAACAGGAACAAAAGCAAACTAATGCCCAGCATCCAAAAGATGTCAAAGCGAACGATCATGGGATGGATGGATATCGGGTGGGTTATGCTGGTTATGCCAAGAATGGCCAACAGGTTAAAAATATTGGAGCCAATAATGTTCCCGATGGAAATATCCAGTTCTTTTTTAATGGCCGCGGCCACGGAAGTCGATAATT
>CAZKIR010000114.1:0-10480 GCA_964552835.1 uncultured Bacteroidales bacterium | reverse complement strand
TATCGGCAATGGGGCAACGGGCTTGAATTTCAGAAATAAACCCTTGTTTTTCATCTGCCGGCATGTCAGCGTCCACGTCTACCAACATAGTGATCTTGGTAAACCCGGCACGGCCATCAGTGGTCTTGCCCAGGAGAAAATCCTTGTCAATATCTCCATTGACTTCCACGGAAATTTTCCTAACACCTAACTTTTTTTGGTTGGAGATGATTTTGCCCACGGCACAAATGCACCCGCCCAGGGAACTCAAGAACACGTCCAGGGGGTTAGGGCCGGCATTTTTACCGCCCGCGGCCTGGGGTTGATCGATCACGAAATCATGCCCGCAACTTACTTTGGTTTCGAAGCCTTCTTGCACTTCTGTTTGGACTTTTATTGTTGATACAGCCATAAGAATTATTTTTTTTGGATTAAACAATGCGGTAAAGATAATGAACATATGCCCATAATAAAAATGTTTCTTAACAGGAATTTTTATGGATAACTAAAATTTTGTTGGAACTGTTGCAATGGGTTGTTCTGAATTGATCAAGCCTACCATAACATTGCCTCACAGAAAATTTTGTAGGTCGACATGAATTCGTTGCTACCAAAACACCGCCGCGGCAAGGGTTTTATAAAATGCTTAACTTTTTGTCCAAATCCAATATCCTTTAACATTCTAATCCAGCCACAGACCGCGATTGGGATAGCGATATGGAAAACCTGGTATCCCAACCAGTATTAAAAATATGTATTTTTCATTCAAAAATACAATCCCCTTCCTGAAAAATGGCATATTCTGAAAAATAAGGCAATTCACCTGTTAGAATTATATTATATTACTATTTTCGCTTTTTCTTAACCCTATTAATAATTAAAAGTAAAAAAACTAATGAAAACCTTAATTAATTTATTATTGATTGCCTTTTGTGTAGTCGCATGCGACAAAATTAAAATGGATCCCTCGGAGAATATTGCCAACGGCGATTTTTCTGACGAAACAACAAACTGGGAATTAAAAACCAGAGGAAAAGGAAGCGGCTCAATGGAAGTGGTTGACGGCGCCCTGAAAATTACCATTGACGAAGTTACCGGAAACGATTGGGATGTTAGGGTAGCGTATACCAAAGGCCTTATTATTGAAAAAGGCACTCGTTATCGTTTAGGTTTTGATGCCTGGACCAGTGGTGAAGAAAAAAATCTGCGTTTGGATTTTAATGGCGAGGCTCCCGGTGAATTCACCCATTACTCAGACTTTACCCCAGTGGTGCTAAACAATTACAAGGCAAGCTTGTTCAGGAGTTTTGTGATGAATGAAGGAACCGATAACGAAACCGGTCTGGATCTTTTTGTTGGAAGCGACAAGCAAGATGTTTTTATAGACAACCTTGTGCTCGAAAAAAAAGGAGCCCCTACTGTTGATATTACTGGCGACTGGACCATAGAAAGCTATAACGATGCGGGCAAAGCCTTACCTCGCAATTTTGTTGATTTTACCATGCGTGCGGACGGCGATTTAAAAGAAAAACAAGCGGGCAATTTTTTTCATGGCTATGTATCGGGTAACGAAGTAGAAGCCATCATACATTCCAGTGGTTATTTTAAAGGGACTGTTGATGAGTCGGGTGACACCATACGCGGAACTTACAAAAGTTTTAGCGATACCGTTAATGGTACTTTTTTGGCGGTAAGGGGCGAATTGATCCATGATATTTCCGGAACCTATAAGCTTATTGCCAATTATTCTACGCTTGAAGGTACAACTATTAACAATGAAACCGACTATTTAACCATCAATCAGGATGAGGCCATATTGAGCATTGCCGGCAAACCCGGGGCATCGTGTATTATAGAGGGAAGTGAGGTTGAAATAAGCGGCGATATTTTACCCGGAGAAGGTAGTGGAGGTAGCCAAACCTTGAACGGCACCCTGCAAGGCAACTCTATTTCGGGAACTATTTCGGGCAATGTAATGCAAAAAGATGCTTATGGCGATTTGAGCCTGCATTTTATCAATTCCGGCGATTTCTCCATGATTAAGCAGTAACATTTCGTTTATTGGGCAGGAATAAGCAATAAAAACACTATTTTTTATATACATTGAACATCCGAAATTACAAATCAAATTTCTTTCTTTATTTTTGCTTTTCTAAACACGAAAAGAAAACTTTATGACGAAAAAATTTATCTTACCTGCCATATTGGCCATTATCTTGTTTTCATGCAGGCCTTCCGGTCAATACAACATCACGGGCGTATTGGAAAACCCGACGGGCAATAAATTAATCCTCTCGGAACTTACGATGGACGATATACAAAAAATCGACTCGACACGGGTATCAGAAAACGGGAAATTCAAGTTCTCGGGCGTAATAGAAATCCCGGGGTTTTACGTGATACAAAACAAAGACCAGAAATACATTACCCTGGCCATTCACCCGGGTGATCAGGTTAACCTTTACATCAACCCCGGCCAATTTGGCACCGATTACGAGGTAGAAGGTTCTGAAGATTCTAAACGCATCCGGCAGTTAAACGAAAAACTAAAAACAAATATCAACAAGATCGATTCATTGGGCGATGTATACATGGAGCATGCCAACAGCCCTGATTTAGCCGGGGTAAAAGAAAGGCTGGACAAAAAATTTGAAGGGATCATCCAGGATCATCGGGATTACACTATCCGGTTTATCCGTGAAAACCCTGGTTCCATGGCCAGCCTGATGGCCTTGTACCAACAAATAACGCCGCGCCTGCACGTGTTAGACCCGATCGAAGATTTCGCTTATTTCCAGATGGTCGATTCGGTACTATTTGCCAAGTATCCTAAAGCTGAAGCCATCGCCGCTTTGCACCAGGAAGTGCTACGAAACAAGGAGCGGATAAAAAACCAAATGACCGCCGCTGAAAGCTTAAAAATAGGTGCCCAGCCCCCCGAGATTGCATTGCCAGGCCCAGGCGGCGACACGATACCCTTGTCATCCACGAGGGGACAATACGTGTTGCTCGATTTTTGGGCATCGTGGTGTTCGCCCTGCCGCCAGGAAAATCCTAACCTGGTAAAAAACCACGAAAAATATAAAAATGATGGCTTTACCATTTATCAAGTATCGCTTGATCGTAGCCGCCAGGAATGGATACAAGGCATTGAAAACGATAGCCTGGACGGGTGGGCACACGTGAGCGATCTAAAGTATTGGAACTCGAGTGTAGTGCCAAAATACAATATACAAGGCATCCCGTCAAACTATCTCTTAAACCCGAAAGGGGAAATTATCGCGAAAGATTTGCGAGGAGAAGCGTTGGAGAGGAAGTTAAAAGAGATATTTCAACCTTAAAGTGGAAAAAAACAAAAAGATATATTTCGCCTCCGATCTTCACCTGGGTTTTCCTAGTTATAGGGAAAGCCGGGCTCGAGAAAAAAATTTTGTCCGCTGGCTAGAAGATATAGCAGCCGATGCCGGGGAAATTATCTTGCTCGGTGATGTTTTTGATTTCTGGCACGAGTATAAACATGTAGTACCTAGGGGATTCACGCGTTTTCTTGGAAAAATTTCTGAACTAACCGATAAAGGGATACCTGTACATTACTTTACTGGTAACCATGATATCTGGGTTTACGATTATCTCCCGGAAGAAACCGGGATGATCCTTCACCGGGAAGCAGTAACCCGTGATTTTAACGGCCATTCCTTTTACCTGGCCCATGGCGATGGCCTGGGCCCGGGCGATCATGCTTACAAACTGTTAAAAAAAATATTTACCTCCAAAGTCCTGCAATGGTTGTTTGCCAGGATACACCCGAATTTTGCCTTGTGGATGGGCAACAAGTGGTCGGTGTCTAACCGTGCCATAAAAGGCGTGGCCACCGAGTACCAGGGTAAAGAAGGCGAGTTGCTATACCAGTACGCCCAGGCTATAGAAGAAAAACAACACCATGATTATTACGTGTTCGGGCACCGGCATATACCGCTGGAACTAAACTTGGACAACACGGCCAAGGTGATTAACCTGGGCGATTGGATCGTGAATTTCACTTATGGCGTATTTGACGGCAACATCTTTTCACTCAAGCGCTTTGACTATAAAAAAGAAGCTTGAAAGAAACGTGAAAGGCCTACTTTTTAAAATTTAACATAACATTCCCATTCATTTTCTTTTACCTCCCGGAATATTTTCTAAATTTGAAAATAAACCTACAACCTTCGTAGCATGAAAAAAATCAAGCTAGAAAACACCGTCAACGAACGGGACATAAACATACCCGGTGATTTAACCCTGCTTATCAACGAAACCGAATCTGCCATCAGCCAATTGGACGGCCTGGAAAAGCTTTGCGGGTTTTACAGTGAAAACTACCGGGAACTAAGCCCGGGGGAACTGGAAAAATATATTGAACGGATTAAAGAACAAAGAGAGGAAAAAGAAAAGATATTCGAGCAGATCAACGTGAAAGGAGAAAATGAGGCCGGGCAATGGTACGAGTTCCCCTTGAAAGAATTAAGCACCCTGGCCATTCAGGCAATCGAGCAAAAAGAAAGGGCCGAACAGCTCCAATACGAAATCCTGCGTTCCCTTACCCGTTCAATCAACCAAATGATAAGAGACCTGATGGCCCGGGACAACGATATATATCAATTGCAGTTGCAAGATACCCATGAAGAAATAACCGCCCATGGGCTAGATGATATCGAAAAGCTGATACACCCCATGAAATATCAGTTACAGGTGGACGAGAAAAAAATTAAGAAAAAGCTAAAAGAAAAAAACATTGACATACCCGACCCCATCATTGTCCAAAATTATCAACCCGCTATCGAAAAAGCACGGGATCACTTGCACCAGCGAAACAATAAACTAACACGAACAGGCTCGTTACTGGCCGGCTTGGGCATAAAAAAGCAATTTGCCACGCTTAACACGGCCCAGGAAGAAACCCGGAACAAGGTCCGCCATATTTTTCCTTATTTATGGGTTCTTTTATTAATTGGTGCTGTTTTTGGCAGCATTCAACTGGCCCGTTTTGGAAAGCTCAATAAACACCTGGCAAAACAAGGCCAAGAAATGACAAGCCGGATTAACTCCATGAACAGGGCCATGAAAAATATGCAAGCACAACTTGACACTCTTGAAAAAGGGCAAACACAAACCGGAAAAACCCTTGAAAAAACCACCATGAAATACATGGAGCAACAACAAAACCTAAAAAACGGCCTGGGAAATATTCAATACCAGCTAAACCAGATAAACCAAAAGCAATCGCTGTTAGATACATTGAAAGCACGCTTGCCGGTAAACAAAGGCCAGGAAGTAAGTAAGTGATGGCCAGGACGGCATACAATAAACCCGGTTTTTTCCCTGCATACAGGAACATCATGCGCGGCCAGGCCAGTGGTTTTACACTAATTTGTATGTTATTGGAAAAAAATCTGCTCAGGGATAAACCCCGTCGGAACCAATATCATCCAAAAGCGTGTGAAAATAATTTTTCAAAATAAATATTTAACTAAAAATTAACCCTTCGATTATTAACAAAGTTGTACTTTTGGTACATTAATTGACATCCAATTTAAACCCTAAACTTAAACGAAAAATGCCATACATTCATTTTACCAAAGAAGAATTGATCAACCTTGATTTTTCATTGGAAAAGGAAGTCCTTGACACCAATGAGGCTGGCTGCATGTCGCTTACAACGATAGTAGGTTGTAATACAAGAAAATACCATGGCTTGTTAACTATTCCGGTGGAAACCATACAAGATGAAAAACACGTGCTTTTATCGGCCATGGACGAACGGATCGTGCAACAAAATACCGAGTTTAAGTTGTCGCTCCGCAAGTATTCCGGGGATTTTATTGATCCACACGGCCATCAATACATGAGGGATTTCATGCTGGAACAAGTGCCCAAGATGATATTCAGGGTAGGGAACGTGGTATTGACCAAGGAATATCTTTTAGCCGAAAAAGAAGAACAACTATTAATCAAGTATACCCTGGAAGAATCCTTAACACCTGTTGATTTAATTTTACGCCCCTTCTTGGCCTCCAGGAGTATCCACACCACCACGAGATCAAACCTATCGGCCGATGGCAGGGTACGAAAAGTGGCCAACGGGGTCAGGAACAAGATGTACCCTGATTTCCCGCACTTGTACATGCAATTGTCGCGCAAGAACGAGTTCACACCTAGCCCCGATTGGTATTATAACTTGTTATATACCGAGGAAAGCAAGAGGGGGTACGAGGATCAGGAAGACCTTTTTGTCCCGGGTTTTTTCGAGATAAACATGCGCAAGGGCGACACGATCGTTTTTTCAGCTTCTACCAAGGAAGTGGCCCCCAATACCCTGAAACGAAGATTTGAAATAGAAAAGAAAAAGAAAATCAGCGCGAACTCCTATTACAATTGCCTGATGCGTTCGGCCAAGCAATTTATCAGCAAAAAAAAGAACAAAACTGAAATCACGGCGGGCTACCCGTGGTTTGGTAGTTGGGGCCGCGACACTTTCATTGCCTTACCTGGCCTAACATTGGCATTGGAAGACGAAAAAACTTTCATGGAAGTGATGCAAACCATGGTAAAAAAAATGAAGGGAGGCCTTTTTCCAAACATGGAAGGCAGTGATTCATACTCGCTTAACTCGGCTGATGCCCCCTTGTGGTTTATTTGGGCCGTGCAGCAATATGGTACTTTTAATAACCGGAATAACGATCTGTGGAAAAAATTTGGCACAGTGGTTAAAAAAATACTCAAGGCTTACCGCGATGGTATGGACTACAATATAAAAGTACAGGATGACGGGCTGGTGTATGCCGGTCAGCAAGGATATGCATTAACCTGGATGGACGCTGTAATAAATGGCATCCCGGTAACGCCGCGAACCGGGTTTAATGTTGAAATAAACGCCTTGTGGTACAATGCCATCCAATTTGCCTTGAATCAGGCAAAAGAAGCGGGCGATAACAGCTTCGTGAAAGAATGGCAAGATATGCCCGGGAAGGTTCAGGATTCCTTTACCCGGTATTTTTGGGACGATGAAAAACAATACCTGGCAGATTACGGGAATTACGAGTACAAGGACTGGTCGGTACGGCCTAACCAGCTATTCGCGGTTTCCATGCCTTATAGTCCCCTGGACAATGAGAAAAAAGCCGCCGTGTTAAAAATTGTCAGGAACGAACTCCTAACCCCAAGGGGCATACGTACCCTCTCGCCAAAGAACCCCGATTACAAGGGCGAATACAAAGGCAGCCAGGAAAACCGGGACAAGGCATATCACCAGGGGACTGCCTGGCCATGGCTACTCGGTCATTTTTGCGACGCGTACCTTGCATTATACAAAAACCAAGAACTCTCGTTCGTGAAAAACCTGGTGAACGATTTTGAAAAAGAAATGACAGAACATGGCCTGGCTTCCGTGAGCGAGATTTATGACGGGGATCCCCCGAACCACGCGAAGGGGACTGTCGCACAAGCCTGGAGCGTGGCTGAACTATCGCGGATAATTAAAATAATGGAACAATTTAACCATAAATAACATGCGAGTATTAATGTTTGGATGGGAATTTCCCCCGCATATCACCGGGGGGTTAGGAACAGCCTGCTATGGCCTCACCAAGGGCTTATCAATTTTTGATGATTTGGACTTATTGTTTGTCGTGCCCAAGGCATTTGGCGATGAAACTCCCCGAAAAATGAGCTTGCTGGGTGCCAATGACGTGTACCTAAGCGAGCAAGAAATGGATGTCCAGCACCTCCTGCACAAGATCAACTATTTGCAGGTAAATTCCAAGCTTATTCCATATACCAGCCCGGAAGAATATGAAGAGCTCTCGAAAAAATACCAATCGGAAAAACATTTTATACAAACCAAGCTTACCGGCAAACTGAATTTTGAAGGCGGTTATGGTGAATCCCTTTTCCAGGAGATAGCTAACTACGCTGTAGTGGCTTCCACCATTAGCCATGAAAACACCTTTGATATCATTCATGCCCACGATTGGTTAACCTATCCCGCGGGTATGGCAGCCAAGCATATCTCGGGCAAGCCCCTGGTAGTGCACGTGCACGCCACCGATTTTGACCGGAGCGGGGGAAAAGTAAATCCCGAAGTATACCGTATTGAAAAAGAAGGCATGGAAGCAGCCGACAAGATTATCGCGGTAAGCAACCTTACCCGCAACACGGTTATCCATAAATACAACATCCCCGAAGAAAAAGTAGTAACTGTTTATAACGCGGTAGAACCGGCTGAACACACGCACGAGGCCGGTATTAAAAAAGGCGTGAATGAAAAAGTGGTCACCTTCCTGGGCCGGGTTACCATGCAAAAAGGACCGAAATATTTTATCGAGGCTGCATACAAGGTATTGCAAAAAATGAGGAATGTCCGTTTCGTGATGGCAGGTAGCGGGGATATGCTGGAAAAAATGATCGCCCACACGGCCAAGCTAAAAATCACGGACAGGTTTCATTTTACAGGGTTTTTAAGGGGCAATGACGTGTCCTACATGTTTTCAGTAAGCGATTTGTACGTGATGCCATCGGTTTCAGAACCTTTTGGTATCGTGCCCCTGGAAGCCATGTTATCGAACGTACCGGTTATCATCTCGCACCAATCCGGGGTAGCCGAAATATTGACACACGCCATAAAAACCGATTTTTGGGATATTGATGCCATGGCCGATGCCATATACGGGGTATTAAATTACGAGGCCCTGTCAAAAATGTTCAAGAAATATGGAAAAACCGAAGTCGAAAACCTGAAATGGGAAAATTCGGCCAAAGAAGTAAAAGACATCTATAAACAACTCGTGTAACCAGGATAAATCCGTAAAACAACCATACCAAGATGAGAAATATTTGCTTGTATTTTCAGCTCCACCAACCCTTTCGATTAAAAAGGTACCGATTTTTTGATATCGGCAACGATCATTATTATTATGATGATTACTCGAACGAGACCATCTTGAACAAGGTAGCCCAAAAATGCTACCTCCCGGCCAATCGTTTAATGTTAAAATTAATAAAAAAATACGGGAAACGGTTCAAAATATCCTATTCCATTTCCGGGCTGGTGCTGGATCAATTTGAACTGTACGCCCCAGAAGTCCTGGAAAGCTTCAAGGAACTGGCGGCCACGGGCAGCGTTGAATTTCTCTCGGAAACAGATTCGCATGGCTTGGCTTCGCTAGTGAACAAAGAAGAATTCGAGTTACAAGTAAAACAACATAACGAGAAAATTAAAAGCTTTTTCGGGCAAGATCCCAAGGTTTTAGCCAATACCGAATTGATATATAGCGATGAAATAGGGGACATGGCCGCCGGGATGGGTTTTAAAGGCATCCTGACCGAGGGCGCAAAGCACGTGTTGGGATGGAAAAGCCCGAATTACCTGTATTACAACACTCTTAACCCCAGGTTAAAAGTCTTGTTAAAAAATTACGAGCTAAGCGATGATATCGCCTTTCGTTTCTCGGACAAGGGATGGGCTGAATACCCGCTCACGGCAGAAAAATACGTGCAATGGTTAAACGAGGTAAACAAAAAAGAAGAAACCGTGAACCTGTTCATGGATTATGAAACATTTGGCGAGCACCAGTGGGAAGAAACCGGGATTTTCAAGTTCCTGGAAGCCTTGCCAGGGCTTGTTTTGTCTGAAACGAATTACGAGTTCCACACCCCTTTAGAACTCGTGGACAGCCTGCAGCCCATTGCCGCGATACATGCCCCCCACCCCATCTCGTGGGCCGATACCGAACGCGACCTTACCGCTTGGCTGGGCAATGATTTGCAAGAAGAAGCTTTTAATAAACTCTATCACCTGAAAGAGCGAATCAAAAAAGTGAATGACCCGAAAATACTAACCGATTGGAAATACCTGCAATCCAGCGACCATTTATATTACATGTGCACCAAGTTTTTCTCTGACGGGGCCGTGCACAGCTATTTTAACCCATACCACTCGCCCTACGACGCGTTTATCAATTACATGAACATCTTATCGGATTTTACCCTCCGCGTAAACTCGGCCGTACCCGAGACTACTCAGGACGTGGAAATCTCGAACCTCAACGACATCATCCAGAAAAAAGACGAGATGATAAAAAAATACGAGGCCGAGCTAAAAGCCTTGCGCAAACAAAAACGAGCCTCGCTAAAAACAAGTGAAAAAGAAGAAAACGTGAAAAAAGGCCCCGTGAAAAAAACGGCCAAGAAAGCCCAAACACGGACTTCCACGAAATCCACGAAAAGTAAAACAAGCACGAGAGAAACCGCGAAAAAAACTACATCCAAAACTTCAAGCCGTAAAACAGGCAATCGTTCAACAAGTAAAACTAAATAATTGTTAAACAGGAATATTTACCGGTGCCTGAAATAGGCATGATTACTAATGTATAAAAATATGGACATGAATAATTTAAGCCCTGATTATTTATTCGAGACAAGTTGGGAAGTATGCAACAAGGTAGGGGGGATCCATACGGTCATA
>CAZKIR010000113.1:0-10510 GCA_964552835.1 uncultured Bacteroidales bacterium | reverse complement strand
GCGATAAAGATAACTTTGAGGATATAGGGGAATCCCTGATTATAGTTCGTAATCACTTGGACTTATTAGCCAAACTGTTTCATAAGCCTGCCCGCCGAAGCAATGGCGCAGGCGGGTTCGACAGCTCTAAATATTTTCACGGCACACCCTTACAACAATTGAACACCTTAAACGAAGGTGCTGAATTTGTAATGCAAACCAAGGACAAAGAAAACCGCTTCATGGGATTGGTAAAACGGTTAAAGGCTGCTTATGATATTTGTGCCGGAAGCGAGAAGCTCATTCAGGAAGAAAGGGATTTCACCCATTTTTATTTAGCTATCCGTTCCATTGTTTTCAAATTAACCAAAGGTGATGCCCCGGATACTGCTCAAATGAATGCCCGTGTTCGTGAAATGATAAAAGACGCCTTGGCAAGCGATGGCGTGGAAGAAATATTCAAAATGGGTGAAGAAAAGAACAATACACAAGATATTTTCGATGAAGCCTACATTGACAAGATTAATAAAATAAAACTCCCAAATACCAAGATAAAAATTCTACAGAAGCTTTTAGCAAAAGCCATTGGTGAGATGAAAAAAGTAAACCGTGTTCGGGGTATCGACTTTTCAAGAAAGATGCAAACATTGGTAGAACGTTATAATCAACGGGATGAAAACGATGTATTGCGCAGCGAGGTATACGAAGAAATGGCTGAACAGCTCACTAATCTAATTTGGGAAGTTCAAAAAGAATTCTCTGCAGGTGATGAAATGGGAATCGGTTTTGAAGAAAAAGCCTTTTTCGATATTCTACTTGAACTGTGTGTGAAGTACGATTTTACATATCCCAAAGACAAGATGATTGAGCTGGCAAAAGCTGTAAAAAAGATGGTAGATGAGCAGGCTGCCTTCCCTGATTGGAACAAACGGGACGATATTAAATCAGCCTTAAAAGTTGGCTTAATCATTCTGCTTGACGAACATGGTTATCCCCCGGTAGAACGGGATGAAGTTTATCATGATATTTTTGAACAGGCTGAGAATTTTAAGAAAAACAGGAATTAATAAACTAGGACTATTGAAATACAATAAGTAATTATGAATATATCAGATTTAACCCTGCACAATATTTTTGATACTACAAGTCAGGTATATCACTATTTTATTCCAAACTACCAAAGGGAATATGCATGGAGAAAAGAAAATTGGGATACCTTATTAGAGGATATGCAAGAAAACCCGGTTGGACATTTTATGGGTTCAATAATCAGCCTCAAGCAAAATACAAATCATGGACACGATCAGATATATGACATTGTTGATGGACAGCAAAGACTGTTAACCATATCCATTTTACTTTTAGCTATTTTCGAGAAGTACGAGGAATTTTATAATGCTGACAAAACTGACAGAAAAGTAATTACAAACATTGATAAGCTCGAATCCTATCTTATCAGGTTAAAAGATGAACCGGCAGTTGGAGAAAATAATTTTATTAATGATGATGGAGGTGCAAAGTTTTTAAGGGTTAAGCCTACATCACAAAATAATAATTTAGAGGATTATATATATCTGCTTTATGAAGTTGGGCTTTTAAAAGATGAACCGGATTGTCCAAGCAATTGGGGTAATAGAAGAATTGCTAAAGCATATCGTTTCTTTAAAAAGAATATCTCTCCTGAAAAGAAAAATCTTGAAGACCTGTTAAATCGGATTCAAAATTTAAGGTTCATACTGATAACAGCAGATGACCCTTCGATGGCATACCGAATGTTTGAAACATTGAATAACAGAGGTGTACCCTTAACTCCGGTTGATATTATTAAAAACCAGATATTATCGAGGCTTGCTTCACCACAACGAGGAAAGCTCAATGATGATTATGCCTTTAATAAATGGAAAAAGCTAATTAGTTATCTATCTGAGGACTATCAAATTAGATTTTTTCGTCAATACTATAACACGTATCAATTTGAATCAGTAACCGATGAATCCGGAGAAAAGTCTTATCCAATTCAAACACAAGGTCTTTCTAAAGCTACACAGAGTAATCTAACTTTAGCGTATAAGGGAGCCATTACAAAAGATGCAAATGAATTGTTAGATAATTTAACCGATAGAGCAAAGGTTTATTCTGAATTATTAGACCCGGATAACCTAAAAACCGATTCAGCAACATTAAAAAATAAACTCAAAGATTTAAGCCGGGTTGGTGCAGCTCCTGCTTTTGCAAGTTTAATGTTACTCTATGATAAAAAGTTACTCGAAGAAACTGAATTTGAAAAGGTAATTGATTTGTACATTAAATATTTCGTGAGAAGAAACTTAACGGACACACCTCCGACCAGAGATTTAGATTCAATACAGATAGAACTTTGCAAAAAAATATTTACTGAAATTGAAAACAACGGCACTATAAATTATGAATGGGTTAAAACTAATCTATTTAAAGGTCGTGGGGAGCCTTCATCACTTTCTGACTTGAAGGAAGCTCTTCATGGAGATATTTATGACACAAGCCGGGACAGTGCAAGATATATCCTGATTAAAATTGAGGAAACACAACATTCAAGGGAATATAAGCCTGACTTATGGGAGCGGAATGAAAAAGGAATTTATGTTTGGACTATTGAACATGTGTTGCCACAAGCAGAGGAAATCAGGCCTGAATGGATTCAAATGATTGCAAAAGGCGATAAAAAGTTAGCTGAACAAATCTGGTGGGATTGGGTAGATAAAATTGGAAATCTATCGTTATCCGGTTACAATAGTAAACTATCAAATTCTCCTTTTGACGTGAAGCAGCAAAAGAAAACGATAAATGTCCATGGTCAGAAAATTAACATCGGTTACAAGAATGGACTTTATCTTAATAATATTAAATATTCAGTAAGTGATAAGGAGGAGACCTTATCAAATACAAGTGAATGGACACAAGAGCATATTAAAGCAAGGGGTGAAAAATTGATTGAGAAAGCTATCGAGCTTTTAAAATTTGATAATGAATAATGGCAGAACAAGCAAAATTCCAAAAAATGCTAGAAATATTGCTCATGCTTGATTGCAAGTATGGCAGAACCATTCAGGAAATATCGGATAGGTTCGGTGTTTCTCAAAGAACGGTATATCGCTATTTTGATACATTTAAGCAGGTGGGTTTTGTCATTGAAAACAATAACGGGTATTTTAAAATTGATAAAGAAGAATCGGCATCACAGGATGTCAGCAACCTACTCCATTTTTCGGAAGAGGAAGCATTTATATTGAGCAAAGCCATTCATTTGATTGAAGACGGTTCCGAACTTAAAGACAAGCTGGCAAGAAAACTTTACAGCCTTTATGATTTCGACCGGGTAATATATGCCATTTCCCGGAAAGAAGATACCGAGAACATTTTTAACTTAATCCAAGCCATAAAAAAACAAAAGCAGGTTATTCTAAAAGAGTACAAATCCGGACATGGTAAAAGCATCCGGGACAGGCTGGTTGAACCCATTGATTTCACGGTAAATTACCTTAGCGTATGGTGTTATGATGTAGAAGACCAAAGCAATAAAATTTTTAAAACTGCCCGGATTAAAGAGGTTGTTTTAACCGAAGAACCTTGGCAGAATAAACCCAATCACAACAAAGGGATTACCGATATTTTCAGAATGCAGAGTTTTGAACCCATTGCCATTCAATTGAAGTTATCCATATTGGCATACAATCTGCTGTTAGAAGAATTTCCATTAAGTGAAAAATACATTAAAAAGGTGGATGATAATAATTACCTGCTAACCACGGAAGTTGGTAATTTCTTGGGAGTTGGAAGGTTTATCCTTGGTTTGCCCGATGAAATTATAGTCGTTTATCCACAATTACTTAAAGACTATTTAAATAGTAAGGTTTCCCAGATACAATTTTAGTATTATTAATAAATTCTCATTTTAAGTAGCAAGACTACCTAGAATAAGCTATTAATAAAATGACTATCAGGAAATGTCTCCCAAAAATTATTTGAATTCTATGCAGGCTATTAACAGACGGTCTAATAGCATGTCCTTATAGT
Source organism: uncultured Bacteroidales bacterium (assembly GCA_964552835.1). Classification (GTDB taxonomy): domain Bacteria; phylum Bacteroidota; class Bacteroidia; order Bacteroidales; family CAYFUP01; genus CAZKIR01. Next base: position 6,478 of record CAZKIR010000113.1, on the reverse strand, counting down.
ATCTGCGATTGTATTTGTAGCAGAATTCATTTAAGTAGTTCTGAAGATAGTCCTTTCCAATGCTGTGATGTAAACCTTGAAGAACTTTTTTCGCATTTCCAATTGCACTGTGTACCCACGGCAACACCGTATGAGCTTCTTTAATTTCGGGGGTATTTACCACTTCATGTGCTTTTAAAATTTCTTTCAATTTATTATAGCCCCTGTAAGCATCTGAAATGGCTGATGTCTCATCCTCAATTATTTCATTGATTTTGGCTTTGATATGATTCTTTATCCTTTATCCAGTAGTGTTCAGAACAACCACATTTTTCACAAACTATACCCAATCGATCTCTTTCTCTTTTAAAATGGGCTAGACATGTAGCTTCATCGGGGAATCTATTAGCAAATTCAAATAAGGTCAAAATTGTTTCTGACAAAAAAAATGCATTTTTGGGAGACATTCCTGATACTCATTTCAGCTTTTCTATTTTTTCTTTGGTCAGTCCGGTTAATTTCATTATAATTTCTACTGATAAGCCTTCCTTTAATCCAGTTTTAGCAATTTCTATTTGCTTTTTCTTTTCTCCTTCTTCTCTTCCTTCTTCTCTTCCTTCTTCTCTTCCTTCTTCTCTTCCTTCTTCTTTTGCAGTATCTAAGGAATTTTTAATGTCACGGTAATATTTTAGGCTGTCTTCATATTCCTGATATTCAAATTGACTGAATTTGGAAATTTCTGCAGTTTCAAATAGTTTGAAAAAAATACTTTCTTTTAATTTTTCTGGTATTCTTTCAAGTTTGTGTAGGTTTTTTAATACAAATAGCCATTTGTCAAATTTGGTTTCAAGTTCCTCAGCAGCTTTATTAAACTTTGGCATTTCTAAATAGATGAAAGTCAGTTTGTCATAAAACACTTTCTTTGTTTGGATATCAGTCAGTTTTACGTCGTATCTCAATTTTTCCGGCTGGTTTTCATCTTCGTCAAAAACAAAGTCAAGGATGGCTATCGTGTAGATTTTTTTTAATTCAAAATTCCACTCACTTCCAATTACTGCTTGTTCCCTGATTGGAAAGGTGGAATAATAAACAGTCCTGTCTTTGAAGAATTTTTGTTTTGTTTTCTGTAATTCAACAATGAATTTCTCGCCCCTTTGGTTTGTGCAGTATAGGTCAAAAATGGCCTTCCTGTTTAGTTCGGTTGTTGAAAGATTTTCATTTTTTAGATAAGTTAATTCGATAATATCGCCTTGTTCCTCTTTTAATAATTCATTAAGAAAGTCAAGCAATAAATCTTTATTTGGTTCTTCACCAAATAGTCTTTTAAAACCGTAGTCGGTAAAAGGATTTATGTATTTTTCCCTAAATTCACTCATAGGATCCTGATTTTTAACAAAAGTACAAAATTGTGAAAGAATTTCAAATATTCACGAAATGAGAGTCCTTGTAATTTGTATATTATTGCTCGACGCCTTAAATCAGCAGAACCTTTCAGTATATCAAGTACAGAAGAACCTGTGAATACAACTTTCAAAGTAGGAAATGAATCGTAAATATTTTTTTAATTCACGAGACCAGCCTGTGTATTTATGGATTTCATCAATAAACAAATATATCCAGGATATCGGGCAGGTGGTTTTTGGATTCAGGCAGTATTAAGTGTAAGTTAGCAAAGTAGGAGAGGTTGTACCCGAGCAGGCCAAGCATGTTCTGGGCGGCTCTAAAATGGTTAGGCCGCTGGTCATATCATCATAGAAATCATCAGGTAAATGATGTTAAGGACAATAGGAAAAACGAATTGGACAATATCAATAGACAATCTGGCAATTTCTCCTTTTTTTTGTAAGCAGAAAACATTTTTATATTTTAAAATCATAGATATGAGAATTTGTCGAGTTTTATGGGTATTTTCTATTTTTTTCATGGTATCCTGTTCAATGGAAAATGATTCAGTAAAAACAGTTGATTTAACAAAGCTTGATTGGAAATTCAGGCAAGTTGGCACGGGAAAATGGTTCAATGCCCGGGTGCCCGGCAACGTGATATCCGATTTGTTGTACCACGGCGAGATACCCGATCCCTTTTACCGTTTTAACGAGGATTCCGTGCAATGGATCGAGAGAGAAGACTGGGAATTTCAAGCTTTTTTCAAAGTAGGCGCAAAAATTGCTGCATACAAGAACAAAAACATCCTGTTCGAGGGGCTGGACACCTATGCTGACGTGTACCTGAACGATTCCCTGATTTTGCAGTCTGATAACATGTTGCATGCCTGGGGAAAAGATATTTCTGGTATCCTGAAAGAAGGGGAAAACAAGTTGTACGTGTATTTTCATTCCCCCGTAAAGATACAAGATAAGCGCCACGAGGAACTTGGGTACATACCCGTGAATACCAACGAGATTAATCCCGAGAATGAAAAGAAAAGAAGCTTTTCCCGCAAGGCGCCTTTCCATTTTGGATGGGATTGGGGGCCGCGGCTCGTGACCACAGGTATTTGGCGCCCGGTGAAAATTACCTGTGCCAACCAGGCCGTGCTCGAGGACGTTTACTTTCGTCCCCTTCACGTTTCCACGGACAGCGCCGTTTACTCCTTCGAGCCAGAGGTTAAAAATTACACCCAAGCCTTTGATGGTAAGCTCGTGTACAGGGTAAACGGGGAGGTAGTGAAAGAAGAGGCCGTGCAACTGCCCGTGGGCAATAAGAGGCTAACGTCCGAGATATTTTTTCAAGACCCGGATCTGTGGTGGTGCCACGGTTATGGCGAACCCTACTTGTATGATATAGAGGTAGCATTGGAACGGGATGGAAAAGTGATCGATACCTTCACGGATCGCTTGGGTATACGGGAGGTGAAACTCGTGCAAGAACCCGATGAAATTGGACGTACTTTTTATTTTCAGTTAAACGGGAAACCTGTTTTTGCCAAGGGGGCCAACTATATCCCCATGCATACCCTCACCACCGAGGTCAGCCGCTCCATGTACGAACGCCTCATGGAAGATGCCTTGCAAGCTAATATGAACATGTTAAGGGTTTGGGGCGGTGCTATTTATGAAGAAGACATGTTTTATGATTTATGCGACGAGAAAGGAATCTTGATATGGCAAGATTTCATGTTTGCTTGCGAGATGATGCCCCCGGTAGAATACATGTACGAAAGCATCCGTCGCGAGGCCGAATACAACGTGAAACGCCTGCGCAACCACCCCTCGATCGTGTTGTGGTGCGGCAATAATGAAAACCTCGTGGCATGGGAAACATGGAGTTGGAAAACCCGTTATAGCAAGGATATCGTGCAAGAACTTGACAAGGGCTTTCAAAAAGTATTTTATGAAATTTTGCCCGCGGCCGTGGAAAAATATCAGCCCGAGCTAAGCTATTGGCCCAGCTCCCCCGCTTCTTACCCGGGTGACATCTTACCAGACAGGAAGTCAGGCGATGAGCATGACTGGTCGATATGGTTCGGGCAAGAGCCTTTTGAAAATTACGGGAAACCCGCGCCGCGGTTTGCCAGCGAGTATGGTATACAAGCCTACGCGCCCATGGCAACCATCGATTCTTTCGCGAGGGAAGGTGACAAAAAATACAAGTCGACCGTGATGGAACACCGCCAACGGAGCAAGATGGACTGGATAGCCCCTGGATTTAATGGCAACGACATGATGAAAAGGTATATTGAACGCTATTTTCATGCACCGGTGGATTTTGATTCTCACGTGTATTTGAGCCAAATCATGCAAGCCTTGGCCTTAAAAACTGGCATCGAGGCGCACCGGGGAGCCCCCCGTTGCATGGGTTCCTTATACTGGCAAATAAATGATTGCTGGCCGGCTACTTCCTGGGCTACCGTGGATTATTACGGACGGTGGAAAGCAGCCCATTACGCGGTAAAAAAGGCATTTAAGGAATTCTTGGCAGTGCCCTTCCTTGAAGGAAAAAACCTACGGCTTGACATGGCATCGGATTACCTCCAAGAGAAAAATATCCAGGTAAAAGCCTATTCTTTCCCCCTTTTGGAAAAAGGCAACACCACGCCCCTGGCCACGCGAAAAGGGAGTGTCGGAGCACTGACAAGGGAAAGCTGGGTGCTTAAGGGCATTCATGATGGAAGCAATGAAAAGGGTTATTATGTTGAAATCCTGGACGGGCAAAACAACACCTTGGCAACTAACATCGTGTTGCCCCGGCGGATGAAGCATTATTCATTGGAAAAGCCCGTGATAAAAACCAACAGGAAGAACGGGGAAGGTTCCATCTGCCTGCAATTTATCTCCGATAGGTTCGCGAGGGGCGTGAAAATCCAGGCCAATACCGAAGGCGAGTATTCGGATAATTATATTGACCTGGTGCCGGGCGTGGAGCAAGAAGTGGAATTCATCCCTGGCAAGGGGGCGGGCCTGCAAGATATCGATTTCACGCTTAGCTCGTACGCGGATTATATCCGGTAAGGAAAAAAACCTTATTCAGGTATTTTTTCCACGGAGAAAATGACCGCGCTATATGATTGGTTAAGCTGGGTTTCGAAGCCCTTTTTGGGCAATTGCCCCCCTGTTAAGGTGTCAACCAGTTCATCGGTAGGGGCTTTTTTTACCTGGTAGGTGCCATCGGCATCCTGGGTATGCAGGTGTACAACCTGGGAGTTTTCCTCCCCGCCTTGACGGAACACCCCGGGGATGCCCCCCTCTTTCGAGGTGGTGTTCACCCTGGCCCAGCTGTCCCATTTCCCCTCGGCAAATTCCCCGAAACCGGGCAAATCTTGCCGGTACATCATGTAGTTATACCTGCTTTGTTTTTCCCGGCCCCAACTCGAATAGGCTTTCATCTTTTGCCTGCCTTCCTCGCTTACCTTTCGTGGATCGCCCAGCATGATGGGTAATGTGCCCATGAGCGACTGGTAAGACAATGCCCAGTCCGGGTCGTCCATGGTTTGGTTGCCCACGACTAGGGCCGTGGCCGGGATTGCACCCGAGCGCCACTATCCCATGTGCCGTACGCGGAAACTGCCCCTGGGCACTTTTGATTCAAAATTTGATAACCAGTTGCCCTCGGCGTGTTTGCACATGTCATAATCAATCATCTGTATTTTTCCCATGGTTTCAAAAGTTATATAAACACTGGGTTTTTCAGCAGGCAGGTTTTATCATTTTCCGGGCCATTCAATTGTCCATACCTCGCCCGCTTGCGTGGTAACGAATAGCTGGTTTTCGTGATAAACAACGTTCGTGGTTTTGTGCTCGAATTCATATTTTTTCAGCAACACCTTTTCAGGGGAATAAATAGATACGGCTTTATGCACCGTGATGCAAATATTCCCTTCGTTTGTCACTGTCATGCCATCAATGCCTTCTTCACAGAAAAGGGCCTTGTTTTTAACCTTGCCAGCTTCAGCAATATCAAAAACGAATGTTTTTCGTTGACCCTCGTCCACCACGTATAACTTTTTACCGTCTAGCGAGCCAATGATACCATTTGGCCGGGCCAAACTGTTGATCACCTGGCTCACTTTATCCCCTTCCGGGTGGATATAATACACGTGCATGCCGTCTTGTTCCATGTTGTCTTTGTTCCCGTACCTGGGATCGGTAAAATAAATGCCCCCCTTGCTGTCAATCCATAAATCATTTGGGCTATTCAATTTTTTCCCATTGTATTGATCCGCGATCACTTTGATGGCCCCGCCCGGGGCAATTGAAACCACCTGCCGGGCTTTCCCGGCGCAGGCAATCAGGTTTCCTTGTTGATTAAAATACAGGCCATTGGCCCCACCACTGTTGTCAAGGAACAAGGATACTTCCCGCGTTGAAACAGGCATTTGGTATATTTTCTGTTCTGGCACGTCCGAAAAGTACAAGACGTTTTTTTCGCTAACTGCCGGGCCTTCCGTGAAGGTGTACCCGTCAAGGATTTTTTCAATAGATGTTTGGGAAAAACCCTGGCATAGGAATAATCCAGAAAGGATGATGGTCATAAAAAGTTTTACAAGATGTTTCATTTTTCGTTGTTTTCGTTACCAATATATATTATGGTTCTACTGCAAATATAATGGAATTATTAAAAGAACAACCCGGAATCGGCCAGACCTGAAATCGTGAAAAAAGACTTAAGAAGTTTTGTTCTAACGAGATAAAAATACTGTTTTTTACAGAATAAATGATAATGAAACAATCGTTTTACTGAAATTCTTTGATACGAGACAACATCCTTTGAAGAAATGGAAATAACTACGCTTACCATAAAATGTTTGGCGCAATTCGGCAGAACTCCGGTTTATTGTTAAAATGGTATATGACCTGGTAATTATGATTATATTTTAATCAAAAACCGGTATTATGAACAAACAAAAATTTATTAAATCGACAGGGATTTTTGGATTAATTGGTGGATTATTATTGCTACTTGAGTGATTGGCCGGATGTAAATCCTGTTACAGTTGGGCCTTGTAAATCTTTTTTTTTCTGTTTCGGTTACTTTTTCCTTGCCTTGATATGTTGATTTC
>CAZKIR010000112.1:0-10546 GCA_964552835.1 uncultured Bacteroidales bacterium | reverse complement strand
CCCGTTTAGCAGGGGATAGCAAGGGATGGGCCAACTCTCTAGCGACCAGGTATATTTCGCTTGAAGAAAAGTTTGGCCATGCATATCCAGGATGATTAAAAGAAAAATTGGCCAAACTGTTCAGCGCGTCGAAATTTTTTAGGGCAAATAACATGCCCGGGACATCATTTCGATATTTTTCGCGCCATTTCTCAATTTTTATCAAAACATGCAAATGGTATAAAAACAGTCCGTTCATGAAAACATTGGCCAACAGGTTTTGCCGGGATTCCAGGGAATTGAGCAAACGGGCCAAACGGTGCAATTTCTGGCTAGCCCCTGCCCCACCATGAAAAAGTTTCCCCTGCAGCTCTTGTAATAATGGCGAGGAGAAACTTTCGCCCTCCACCATACCGGAATAAACAGCATATTTTTCCAATGCCTTAAGGCTCTCGTTCACTTGTCGTTCAACTTGACATATTTTCTTGGTCTCGTGGTTTGCAAAAGCCAATAATAATAAAAATATCACGAAAAAAAAGTTCACCGGCCATGCCATGGCAAAAACCCCCAACAGGTATGCCCAAAGCGCGAAAGGTAAGACATAAAGGCCTACACGGTAAATTATTTTCCTGGAGAAATACGCCTTTCCATTTAGCCATGCCCGCGTGTTTCGTTCACTGTCCCCGGGGTGTTTCACGAACGAGCCACGGGCATAAAACTCTTGCCGCCATTCCACTTGGCGTGCAAGTTCTTTTACCGCTTCTTGTTTTCGGGTTATCGCTTCCTGATCAAGATTAGGTTTTATAAACCATTCAGCAAGTTTTCTTTTCCCGCTAAGGAGCCCCGTACGGTCCACGTGTTGGAACAAGGATGTTTCACCGAAAACATCGAGATCAAAAGTATAGGGGTGGTCAGTATTTACAAATTCAGTACTCGGGGCAAAAGAAGAATAATCCCCCTGAAGGGATTTTATCTCCAACTGGTTTTGCCACGATAAATCCTTGTTTTTCCTTAGCTTGTATTGCCGGTTCCTGAATTCAATTATGCAATACACGAAGCCTGCCAAGAAAAACCCTGCCAGGGCATAAGCCCAAGGCTCACCGTGCTTTGTGAAAAGATATACCGAAAACAGGATCGCCAAAAAAGTTATAAGCCGTCCAAACATTAAAAAAGACAAAGCTTTTTTTATTTTTCCAACTTTTTCATTAAACTGTTTAACCCTTTGTTGATAATAATCCAGGGGATTTATAGTTTCCATGTATAGTAAATTTTGTTGATGTGAATAGAAAAAACTTTGAAATTTTGCCTGAAACTAGTAATTTTGCAATAATAGTTCAAAAAAAAATCGAAAGAATGGTAAAAAAGAGCTTTTTTTTATTTCTTGCTTTCATTGTACTTGGTTTAACCAGCCAGGAGGCAAAAGCACAGGACAGTGAATACACCGACACCATCGTGGGATTGGGGGGAAATAAGATTGCTTGCAAGATCATCCAGGTTAGCAGCACCAAAGTTACTTACCAGGTACCTGACAAGGAAGCTATTCAAGAACTAGAAAGAAAGCAAATCCAAAAACTCCTATACGAAAGTGGACGCATTGAAGTATTTAACAAGCCATTAGTCATGATGGTGGAAGAAACGGACTGGCGTTCGGTAGTACTGACTGAAGATCCCTCTGAAGTAGAAGGGCTTACTGAAAAAGGCAAGGTTGAATCAGAATCATACAAGAGGGCTAAAAACAAACAACAGGCAAAGCGCAGTGCCCAAATCCGCCTTCAAAAACAAGCTGCTAACATGGGCGCTACTATAGTATTGATCACTACCCTGGATGCCAAAGGAGGCTATGGTGAAGTCCCCAGCTATAAAATGAAAGGCAAGGCATACGGTTGGTAATCAAGTAGCCATTATTTCACGAAAAGTTTTCTTCTTCCTGATAAAAAATTGAAAAACCACGCTCTTTGATAATATTTCAGGGTGTTTTTCACCCGTGCGGGTCGCGAGTAATTCTTTCCTTTTTTTCCTGTACCGTGACATGACCTTGAAAAAAGCCGCGTGCGCTTTCAGGACAGCCAAGGCGTTTTTGGTTTCCCCGTTCACCAGGTACATGATGCCCGCGAGATAATCCAACCAAAGACGGATAAATATTATTCGAAAAGCGTTCCCCCTTGGAAGGTTTTTCAGGATAAGCAAGAGGTTATTGCGGTAATTCAAAAAATTCTTTCGGGGGTTATTCTGGGGCAAAGTCCCACCTCCATAGTGATAAATAGTTGAACGGGAGGTGTAATAAATTTGATAGCCCAGGTTTTTTAACCGCCAGCACAAATCAATTTCTTCCATGTGGGCGAAAAAGAAATCATCAAAGCCGCCCACCTGATGAAATAACTTGGAACGGATCATCAAGCACGCGCCCGTGGCCCAGAAAACCGGCACCTCGTCATCATACTGGCCGGTATCTTTTTCCATGTTGGCAAAAATCCTGCCCCGGCAAAAGGCATACCCGTAACGGTCAAGATAACCGCCGGCAGCACCGGCGTATTCAAAATAATCAGGTTGCAAATGCGCTTTAATCTTGGGGCCACAAGCCGCTATTTTCGGGTTATCGTCTAACAATTCTAGCATGGGGGCCAACCAATTTGCCGTTACTTCCACGTCCGAGTTAAGCAGCAGGTAATATTTTGCTTCAATTTGTTTTAACCCCCGGTTATACCCCCCGGCAAAACCATGATTGGTGTCAAGGCTTACATGCTTCACTTCCGGGAAATCCCTCTCTAAAAATTCAACAGAACCGTCTTCAGAAGCATTGTCCACCACCCAGGTCGTGGCACCGGGCAAGTTGCTGTACTTGATGACGGATGGCAAGTATTGTTGAAGGAATTTTTTCCCGTTCCAGTTTAATATTACTATAGCAACTTTATCCACGCTTAACTTGCTTCTTTTTTATGTTTCCACCGACGGTGCGACCATAACCAGTATTCAGGTTTCTCTTGAATGACTTTTTCCAGTAAACGGGTATGTTTTTCAGTTATCTCGTAAATTCCTGTTTGGCGCGCGTCGTCGCATATAGGGATCAGCTCCAACTCGTAATAGCCCCGTTTAACCTTCCGCGTGTAGGCAAAAATCACGGCATCGCCAGTTTTTCTTGCAATTTTTTCAACTCCAAGAAAAATTGGGGTTTCCTGGTTTAAAAACCGGGTCCAGTATTGTATTTCGCTTTTCATGGGGGTTTGATCGCCAAGGTAAAGGGTCGTGGACTTGATGCCCATTTGATGGCTCTTTAATAACTCTCGCACGCTGTTCCGTTTAGCAATCATCTTAGAACCAAATTTTTCTCTTTGTTCGCGTACCAACTTATCAAAAAATTTATCTTTTAAAGGTAAATAAATCGCGTAACTCACGTAGCCAGGAGCCCATAAATTAAACCCGTTGGTCCATTCCCAGTTACCATAATGCCCGGTAACGACGGCAAGGCTCTTGCCGGCCTTTGAATACCCGTGCAAAATTTCCGGGTTCTTGTACACGCACCTTTTTTTTATATCTTCCGGGCTAAATTTTATAAGGGCCAATACTTCCACCACGAAATCACATAAATGCCTGTAAAACTTTTTGGCAATAACTTGCCTTTCTTGTTCCGGCTTTTCCGGAAACGCATAGCGCAAGTTCTTGTCTACAACTTTTTTACGATAACCTGCCAGGTAATAAACAATCACGAACAAGATATCCGATAACACGTACAATGCCCGCGCGGGCAGGTGGGCGATTGTCCAGAGAAATCCATACAAGAGATAATTCAAGGCCTTCATGCTATTTTAAAAATTTATTGACTGCCTGGTGAAATTCATCATGTACCCGGGTATTCGACGCGATGATCTCGCCCCCGAAAATAAAATCGTCTTTTTTGGAAAAATCTGTTACCTGTCCCCCTGCCTTTTGCACGATGAACGCGCCAGCAGCCACGTCCCAAGGGTTCAGGTTATACTCGTAAAAAGCCTCGAAGCGCCCGCGGGCAACATATGCCAGGTCGGTAGCCGCCGAACCCAAACGGCGCAACCCATGCGAGTTTTTCATGAAAAAATCAAGGCTCTCGAAAAATTCATTCATCTTGGAGAATTCTGTATAAGGAAAGCCGGTGGCAACAAGCGAATCGGCCACCCTTTCCTTGGACGATACATGAATTTCCTTCTCGTTCATATAGGCTTTCCCACCTTTAAACGCGTAGAAACACTCGTCCAGCCCTGCCTCGTACACCACCCCAAGCACGGTTTTTTTCCCGTCCATCAAGGCGATGCTCACCGCGTAGGGGAACAGGCCATGGATAAAATTCGTGGTCCCGTCAAGTGGGTCAATCACCCAGTTATAGCGCTTGCCTTTTTTCGTGGAAGTCCCTTCTTCGGCAATAAAGCCGGCCGAGGGGATAATTCCCTGGAGTTCTTCCACGATCTGCTTCTCGGCATTTTTGTCTACGTCGGTCACGAAATTATTCAAACCTTTGGCCTCTACATCGTCAAAATGTAACTTGTTGCGCTCTTCCCGGATAAATTTCCCGGCCGATATGGCCAAATCACGGACTTGCAAGCATTTTTCTTCAAAATCAATCATATTTTATAATTTTCACGTTCACGAGCCCCCCGGGGTTTATCCCGCTCAACTGCACGGGCACTACACACTCCATCAAACCCTTCTCAAAAGGGGCCTCTACTTTAATATAATTTCGGGTAAAACCCTGCATGCCCCCCTTGGTTTTCTTGCTTTCAAACAACACTTCTTCGCTCCTCCCCACGTTATCATGATAAAATAATTGTTGCTTTTCATTTGATAAACTTATCAATTGTTTGCTCCTGTTTTCCTTAACGGGATGGGGGACTTTCTCGGGCAAACCCGCTGCAAAGGTATTTTTTCTTGGCGAATATGAAAACACGTGAAGGTAAGAAAATGGCAATTCCTCGAGAAAAGCACGGGTATCTTCGAAATCTTTCTCGCCCTCGCCCGGGAAACCGACAATCACGTCAAGCCCAATCCCGGCATACGAGTCTTTGGCCTTAATTTCCTGAATTTTATCATGAAAAAGCCCTCGTTGATAGCGTCTTTTCATCCGCCCAAGTATCTTATCACAACCTGATTGCAAGGGGATATGAAAATGGGGAAGGAACCTGGACGAAGAGAGCATGAAATCAATTATATCGCTGGTAAGCAGGTTGGGCTCTATTGATGAAACCCTGTAACGTTCGATGCCATCCACTTGTTCAAGTGCTTTTATCAAATCAAAAAAATTTTCCCCGGTTGACTTACCAAAATCCCCGATATTGACCCCCGTGAGGATCACTTCTTTCACACCTGATCGGCCGATGCGCCATGCATCTTCAACGATCTCACGAACTGGGCTGTTCCGGCTTTTTCCACGGGCAAAGGGAATGGTGCAATAGGAACAAAAATAATCACACCCATCCTGCACTTTCAAGAAAGAACGGGTCCTCTCGTGCAGGCTAAACGAGCCATGGTACTCGTTTAATTCCTCCAGTCTGCATGAGGAAACGAAAGGGGCACTTGTATTTTCAACTTTATCAAGATAATCCAGGATATTGTATTTTTCTTTATTTCCCAAGACAAGATCGACCCCCTCTATGCTTTCAATAAAACCGGCCATTAACTGGGCATAACACCCTACCACGGCCACTTTGGCGCCCGGCGCTTTCCGGATGGCCTGGCGAATGGTTTGCCGGCATTTTTTATCGGCCTTATCAGTAACCGTACACGTGTTAATTACTACTATATCTGCCCCCCCGTTCACTTTTACCACCTCGTACCCCCTTTGTTTAAAGGAACGTTCAAGGGTAGCCGTTTCGGCGAAATTCAATTTACACCCGAGGGTTAGAAAGGCCGCCTTTCTTTTATCCTTCATATCAAAATCTTAAAATTGACAAAAATAATGGAAAAAAATGGCGGGATAATCACTTTTTCAGTTTATCCTGATAATACTTGTAAAGTTCCATTTGCGAACGAACGGGTTTATGTTTTCGCCCACGTTTTTTATAGCGGTTATTATGCTTGGAATTTACCACCCGGGCCTTGATGTTATCTTTCAGTTGAATATTGATGATAGTCCGGATCTCTTCGCGGATGTCCGGGTCGTATACCGGGGTTGCCACCTCGATGCGGTAATCCAGGTTGCGGGCCATAATATCCGCGGAAGACAGGTAAATCAACTCATCGCCCCCGTTACAAAATATAAAAACACGGGCATGTTCAAGAAATTTATCCAGGATACTGATAACTTTAATATTCTCGCTCATTCCCTTCTCTCCAGGTATTAAAGAACAAATCCCCCGCACGATCAAATCAATTTTGACCCCCGCGTTGTTTGCCTGGTACAATTTATTGATCACGGCCTTGTCAACCAGGTTATTGAGTTTTAAAATGATATAGGCTGGCTTGCCTTCTTTTTGGTTGTTTATTTCATTGTCAATCAAGCTGAATATTTCTCTCCGCATGTAGGTTGGCGACACCATCAAATGGTTATATTTCCATATCCGCAAATGATTATCAAATAGCCTGAACACTTTTTTCACTTCTGCCACGATGGGACGATACGAGGTAAATAAAAGCAAATCACTAAAAACACGGGCATTTTGCTCGTGAAAATTACCAGTCCCGATCAACGCGCAATCCTTAATTCCTTTCTTGGTGCGCCGGCGTATATGCACCAGCTTGGCATGTACTTTCAAGCCCGGGAACCCGAAGACAACATTTCCCCCGGCCTCTTCCAATTTTTTTGACCAATAAATATTCGATTCCTCGTCAAACCTCGCCTGAAGTTCGAAAACCGCGGTCACTTTCTTTCCATTCTGGGCGGCATTAATCAAGGCATTCATTACTCTTGAATTTCTTGCCACCCGGTATATGGTAATCATGATGCTTTCCACTTCACGATCAATGGCCGCTTGCCGCAGAAGTTTCAAGAAATTATTAAATCCCTGGTAAGGAGGGTGTAACAAGACATCTTTCTCTTCCACGATGGAAAGGATATCATCATTACAGCGAATATCAGGGTGCTGAAGGGATGGCATGGGGGCAAACTCAAGGCTTTCACCGCCCAGGTTCGGGAAATCCATGAAATCTTTTGAATTATGGTAACGCTTGCCTTGGATTAAATGGTCGTATTTATCCAAATCCATCTTGATTATCAAGTAATCCAAAAAATCGGTGGGGATATCCCTATCGTAAATAAACCGCACGGGTTGGCCTTTCTTACGTTTGCTTACCCCTTTCGATATTTTTTCCAAATGGCTTTTAGCAATATCATTGTCAATATCCAACTCGGCGTCCCTGGTAAACTTGATAGCATGTGCCTCGTATTGGTCAAAATCAAATATAGAAAACACCTTGTCAAGGCAAAAGCGGATCACGTCGTCTAACAGGATCAAGTATTTCTTTTCCCCCTCGGAAGGCAGGATAACAAACCGGCCAATGGCTTTAGTAGGGACTTCCACCAGCGCGTAATCAAACACGGTGGGGCGCCGTTTCTTGGTCAATTTCACGGCCAGGAAGATAGATTTATCCTGCAATTCTGGAAAATCTTCGGTGTTGCTCAGGATAATCGGTGATAACTCTGGCAAAACTTTTGTTTCAAAAAAATCCTGAATATACTCCTCGTGCCAGGGCAAAAGTTGTTTCTCGTTAATTACATGGATATTATACTTTTTTAGTTCCTGGACAATCTCTTGTTGGATGGATTCAAATTTCTCTTGTTGCTTTAGCACGATTCGTTGAATATCGTTAAGCAATTTCACGGGATCCTCGCCAATAATTTTTGAGGCCCGTTGTTCAAATTCCAACATTCTTTTAATGGTAGCCACGCGTACTTTAAAAAATTCATCCCGGTTGTTCGAAAAAATCCCGAGGAACCGAAAACGTTCCACGAGCGGCACGCTACTATCAGCTGCTTCCTGCATAACCCGTTCATTAAATGAAAGCCAACTGATTTCCCGGTTGATGAATTTTCTAGTTTTAGGCATAATTAGGTTTTGAATAAAACGGGTTTATGATTTTTTGGGATAATCAAAAAAGCTTGACTTCAGGTTTTCTTTTCGAATATCGCCCCATGAATCAGCTTTAAAGCTTAAATGCACCAATCCGGCTGTTGGAATGTTTTCAATTGGGCTTTTTAAAAAACCATTCGCAAAGTTAGTAAAAGTTGGGTTATGGCCAAATAACATCAAGTTATTTAGCTCATCTGGCGTATCTGAAACCAACTTGAATATCTCATCCTCGAAGGCGTGATAGACCATCTCGGAGACCTTGAGCCGTGACAAGGGAACAGTCATGGCCCGCGTGAAAATAATGGCCGTGTGCAAGGCCCTGTCGGCCGGGCTGGAGATTACCAGATCGGGTTTCAGGTTCTTCTTGGTCAAGCGTTGGGCCATCTTGTAAGCATCGCGCACGCCGCGGTTTTTTAAAGGGCGGTCGATATCTTGCCGTTCATCATGGTTCCAATCAGACTTTCCATGCCGTACAATGATTAAATTTTTCATTTTATGCCATTTTAATTTCTATAGAAGGTGACTGGCCAATTCGGCCAGGTAACTCCTTTCTCCTTTCACCAGGTGCACGTGGGCAAAAATATCTTGCCCCTTCATCTTATCCGTGAGAAATGTAAGGCCATTCGACTGGCTATCAAGATAAGGCGAATCAATTTGCTCGATATCGCCTGTAAAAACTAATTTTGTCCCCTCCCCTGCCCTGGTAATAATGGTTTTTACCTCGTGGGGGGTTAAGTTTTGCGCCTCGTCCACGATAAAGAAAATATTGGAAAGGCTACGCCCGCGAATATAGGCCAAGGGTGTTATCACGAGTTTTTTTTCTTTTTGCATTTCCTCTATCTTCTTGTATTCCTTGCTTTGTGGTTTAAATTTGCTCTTGATAACAGCCAGGTTATCAAACAGAGGTTGCATGTAGGGGTTAATTTTTTCTTCCACGTCGCCTGGCAGGTAACCAAGATCCCTGTTAGCCAGGGGAACGATAGGCCGGGCCAGGAATATTTGGTTAAACTTGTTTTGTTGGCTCATTGCCGCGGCCAGTGCCAATAAGGTTTTGCCCGTGCCTGCTTTTCCCGTTAAGGTAACCAGTTGAATATCATCCCGAGCGAGGGCATCAAGCGAAAATGTTTGCTCCGCGTTGCGCGGTTCGATATTGTATCGCTGTTGCTTGATGACGCGCTGGATCGTTTTCGTGGTAGGCTCATAATAGGCCAGTGCACTGGATCGCTCGCTTTTCAAAATAAAATACTGATTATTGGTAGGCTCGAAGCCAAATTTAAAATCTTCCACTGCAATTCCTTCCGGTTCCTTGTAAAGCCTTGCCACCACGGCACTATCGACATTATCAACAGTATTGATGCCCTTGTATAAATCATTGATGTTGCTAACCTTGTCATTTTGATAATCCTGTGCCATGATCCCGATAGACTTGGCTTTCATGCGAAGATTAATGTCTTTAGAGATCAATACCACGGTTTTTTTCGTGGATTTTTTAAAAACATGTTCAGTAATGGCTAAAATCCGGTGGTCTGCCGTTTGCTCGGGAAAAGATTCGCTAATTGACTTGGAAAAAGGTTTGCCTGTCTCGATGGACAACTTGCCTTTTCCCTTGCCCAAGGCCACACCCCCATTAAACAGCTTGTCTCCAGATAATTTATCCAATTCACGGGTAAACTCGCGGGCATGAAAATTAATAATATCGTTTCCTTTTTTAAACCGATCGAGTTCCTCTAGTACCACGATGGGGATAATGATATCATTTTCCTCGAAATTATAAATACATTGATAATCATGCAACAAAACGTTCGTGTCTAATACAAAAAGCTTATTTGCCCTGGCCATTCCTAATTTCTTTTTTTTGGTTATAAAATCATCGATAAAAATAATAAAAATAACCTGAAGACTTGAAAAAAAAAACTTTTTCAACGTTTAACAAGAAAAAGAAAAAAAACAGGATTAGGAAAGCATTGAACTGAAAATAATTATCCGGTGATATATCATATATTTGCAATCAAATTTTTAATCGAACATGAATTACCAAGATACCCTTCATTATTTACTCCAGCAATTACCTGTTTACCAGCATGTAGGGAAAACCGCTTACAAGGCAGACCTGGGCAATATCGAGGCGCTTGACGCTCACTTTTTACATCCCCACGAAAAATATAAAACCATCCACGTGGCAGGTACCAACGGGAAAGGTTCAGTATCGCACATGCTGGCAGCGGTGTTGCAAACAACCGGTTACAAGGTGGGCCTTTACACCTCCCCGCATTTGCACGATTTCAGGGAAAGGATAAAAGTAGACGGCAAATTTATTAGCAAAGAATTTATTTGCCGGTTTGTAGAAGAAAACAAGGCTTTTTTTGATTCGGTCAACCCCTCTTTTTTTGAATTGACCGTAGCCATGGCTTTTAACTTTTTTGCTGAAGCCAAGGTAGACGTTGCCGTGATAGAAGTAGGCCTGGGCGGGCGTTTGGACTCCACGAACATTATCCGGCCCGAATTAAGTATTATCACAAATATTAGCCTGGACCACA
>CAZKIR010000111.1:0-10587 GCA_964552835.1 uncultured Bacteroidales bacterium | reverse complement strand
TTTTTCTATATCCCCTTCCTTGAACTACCAACGTTTTAACAGGGTTTTTATCCCTGTTTCCTGAACTTTATGCACCCGCCGTAGCATTCAGGATATTCGCTTTGCTTCAACTTAATGATAAAAGTTTCGGGTAATTCAATTTTGATATATTTTTATATCATTTTTGATATATAATTCTTTTTCTTATCTTTGCCATGAAAATATCATCTTCATCATGAGTGAAAAATATCAAAAAATACAAGCCTTGATCCAGTCATTGGAGGAATATGAAACCTACCACCCGAAGGCAAGTTTAAAAAATTTTGGGCATTGGTTGACCAGTAGGGAAAACGGGCAAAACGAGGAAATGCACGGGATGCTGAGCGATGAGACAAGCCATCATGTCGAGTTTTACAAAAACATGCCCCCGGCCAGGCAATTTCTTATCCTCTTGAGCCGGGCTGCCCGGTTTATTGATTTTTACATGAAAAAAGCGTTTGAAGGCCTCCCCTTGAACTCCCGTCTCGAATTTCAATTCCTGATAAGCATCAAGGAAATGGAAAATCCCCGGAAAACGGACATTATTCATTTCAACCTGGTGGAAATTTCCACGGGCGTAGAAACATTAAAACGTTTAAAGGCCAATGGCTTGGTGAATGATGTGCCAGACACGGGCGATAAACGGATAAAACGCCTGGTATTAACTAAAAAGGGGAAAGCCGTGTTATCCAGGGCATTGGAAAAATTTGATGCCTTGGACAAGCTGGCCAATACCTTCCAAACCAAGGATTGGACAAGCTATATCCCTTCCTTATTGGCTTTTAATAATTATCATAACGAGATATATTTTCAACATAAAGAAAAACCATTCGAAGAATTAAGCAAGTTTTTCCAGGGGCCACCACTTTATAACGGAACCAAACCTGTAACTAAAAAAATTGAATGATAAAATTGTAAAATTTAAAACAGGAAAAAAATGAAGAAAATACTGGTAACAGGGGCAAGCGGGAACGTGGGCCATGAAATAATCAGGGGCTTGCATGAAATCAACAGCCCACGTGGGATCATCGCGGCGGATTTTGACCCTGCAGCCGCGCGAAAAGCCTTAAAAAAATTTGAAAATATCGAGTTTCGTAAACTGGACTTTACTGATCCATCCACGTTCGCGACGGCACTGCAGGACGTGGGCATCGTGTTCTTGCTCCGCCCCCCTCAACTGGCAGACATCCCTAAGTATTTTGCCCCTTTCGTGCAAGAAATGAAAAACCAAAAAATCAATAAAATTGTATTTCTCTCGGTGCAGGGGGCAGAGAACCAAAAAATGATACCTCATTACAATCTCGAGAAACTCATCCTGGAAAATGAAATGGAACATGCTTTCCTCCGGCCTTCCTATTTTATGCAAAACCTTACTACCACTTTGTTACATGAGATAAAAACCAGTAACAAAATTTTCATTCCATCGGGCAATTTAAAAATTACCTGGGTAGATGCCCGCGATATCGGGCTGGTAGGTGCCCATGTATTGAACGATTTCGAAAATTACAAGGGAAAACCTTACGAGATAACAGGAAGCGAATTCAAATGTTTTGCCGAAGTGGCCAAAGAATTGTCAGCGGAACTTGGCAGGGAAATTACTTATGAAAGTCCCTCCCTGTTTAAATTTTTCAGGGAAAAACGTAAGCTAGGGATGAAAAAAAACATGATTTTCGTGATGATCATGCTACATTACTTGCCCCGTTTCTCAAAAAACCGCCCCAGGATAACCCGTACCGTGCAAAATATAGCCAAGAAAAAACCCAGTACCCTGAAAGAATTTATAAAAAGGGAAAAACACAAGTTGCTACCATAACGCAGCCTCTAACTATATCTACGAGGCGGGCATCCGTGCCCCGATCGTTTTCTTATAATTACTCATTACACTTTTATCCCGATGCAATTCGCTTGCAATTTTTCATGCCACTAGTAATTATAAAAATCGTAGATTTGCAGGCAAACCAATACAAGAACCATGAAAACAATAATTTTCGCCTTATTATTAAGTATTACCACGATTTCTTTCGCGCAAAAACAACCTGCCGATCACGTGGATCCCTTTATTGGAACAGCCAATGGCGGCAACACCCTGCCAGGGGCCGTGGTGCCATGGGGCATGGCATACATTTCGCCCCATAACGACAGCACGGATAAATGGAGCGGGGCCAGGTATTTTGACGGGCAAAACACCTTCTTTGGTTTTGGCCAAAACCATCTGAGCGGTGTAGGGTGCGCGGATTTCGCCAATCTCGTTGTAACCCCTGTCACGGGAAAATTAAGGTTAAGACCCGGTATTTTTTTCATGAAAGAAAAAGCAGAAGCGGGATATTACGCGACAGAGTTATCAAATGGGGTAAAAGCAGAAGTCACGGCCACCAGGCGTACCACCCTATCAAAATTTGATTTCGGGAAGGAGGCGGACCCGTATGTCTTGATTAACGTGAGCAAGGGTGCCCGACCTTCACGGGACGCGTACGTGCAAATTGACAGTGAAAATGAAATTAGTGGCTATAATTCTTCCGGGGGCTTTTGCTACACCAACAATTCGTACACGATTTATTTCGTGGCCCGCTTTAGCCAACCTTTTTCAGGATACGGCACCTGGCAAGGCGATGATTTCTACCCCTCGAGCTATTGCGAAAAAGGCACGGATATCGGCATGTACGTGAAATTTAACAACACGGGCAACCAACCCATCCTGGCTAAAATAGGCATTTCATACGTTTCGATCGAGAACGCCCGGGAAAACCTGGAAGCCGAGCAAGCTGGATGGGACTTCGCTAAAGTTAGGCAAAACGCGTGGGACAAATGGAACCAGGAATTATCAAAGATTAAAGTTGAAGGCAGGACTGACGAGGAAAAAACGAAATTTTACACGGCCCTGTACCATACCTTAATACATCCTAACATCATCAACGACGTGAACGGCCAGTACCCGGCCATGAAAACCAAGGACATCGCGAAAGTGTATAAAGGCCATAACCAGTACACCGTGTTCTCCCTTTGGGATACCTACCGCACATTACACCCCTTACTTGCCCTGGTTTGGCCCGATCGGCAAACCGATATGGTCCGCACCATGGTCGACATGGCCCGGCATGGTGGCCATCTTCCGTTCTGGGAATTAGGTGCCGACGAAACTTACGTGATGAACGGGGATCCCGCCCCTATCGTGGTAACAGACACCTATTTCAAGGGATTACAAGATTTTGACGTGGATTTGGCCCTTGAAACCATGCTCGAGACCGCCTACAAGGGCGAGGGCAACAAGATGCGCCCCATGAACCAGTACCTGATAAAATACGGCTATATCCCCTGGGACGATTGTGGCCCTGATGACGTGTGGGGCAAACCACGCATGGTATCAGAATGCCTCGAATACACCTATGCCGATTGGGCCATCGCGCAACTGGCAAAAGAAAAAGGCTATAAGGAAAAAACAAAAGAATTGGAAGCCAGGAGCATGGCCTACAAGCATTATTTTGATAAAGAAATCAATTTTATCCGTCCAAAATACAGCAATGGTGAATGGCATGAACCTTTCGAACCCTTTGGCCCCGAGATGAAATCCATGCCCGGCTTCGTGGAAGGGAACAGTTGGCAGTATACTTTCTTCGTGCCCCATGATATCAAAGGTTTGAAAAAAATGATGGGAGGTGCGGAAATCTTTACCCAAAAACTTCAAAAAAGTTTTGACAGCAGCTACTTTACCATCGTGAACGAACCAGATATTGCTTATCCTTACTTGTTCACTCACGTGGATGGCGAAGAATGGCGTACAGCCAAAATTGTACACGACATCATGGAAGAAGAATTCAACTTGGGCCCGGCCGGCCTGCCTGGCAATGATGATGCCGGCACTATCTCAGGTTGGTACGTGTTCTCGGCCATGGGTTTTTATCCTGATTGCCCCGGGAAACCCGAATATCGCTTGGGCAGCCCCTTGTTCGACAAAGTAGAAATAACGCTGGACACTGATTATTACCCGGGTAGCCGCTTCGTGATCCACTCGAATGGCAAAGAAAAGAAGGGAAGTCAAAAACCTGTTAAACTCAACGGGAAAAAGTTCAAACAATACAGCATTCCCCATGATAAAATAACCAAGGGCGGCGAGTTGGAGTTTGATGTTAAATAAAACATGTAAAAAACCCACGGTAAAATCATTGCCGGGGGTTATCCTGTATTATTGCAGCCTGAAAGCTTTCTTGATATCGTCCACCGCGTCCAGCTTCTCCCAGGTAAAGGTTTCCACGGTTTGTTTCTTGCCCTCGATAATTACTTCCTTTTTGCCCGGCACCCGTCCCATGTGACCATAAGCTGCCGTTTCCTGAAAAATGGGATTACGGAGCCCCAGCTTTTTGATATAAGCATATGGCCTCAGGTCAAACAATTCTTTCACTTTACCGGCAATAATAGAATCATGCCCTACCTTGGAGGTTCCATTCGTGTCTATCAACACACTCACCGGCTCGGCTATCCCGATAGCATAAGCCAGCTGGATACCAACTTCATCGGCCACGCCGGCAGCCACCAAATTTTTGGCAATGTACCGTGCGGCATAAGCGGCCGAGCGATCCACTTTCGATGCATCTTTGCCGCTAAATGCCCCGCCCCCATGGGCACCACGGCCGCCGTAAGTGTCCACGATAATTTTTCGGCCGGTAAGGCCCGTGTCACCGTGCGGGCCACCAATCACGAATTTTCCCGTGGGGTTCACGAAATATTTTATATCCTCCTTGAACATTTTTTGTGTCTGTGGCGGGTACAAGGCTTTTACTCTTGGGATAAGGATATGTACCACGTCTTCGCGAACGCGTGCCAACATTTCGTTTTCAGCCTTTTTATGGGCAAAAGGGGTATTTTCTTCTGGCAAAACGAACTCGTCGTGTTGGGTAGACACCACGATGGTATCAATCCGTAAAGGTTTGCCTTCTTCGCTATATTCCACCGTAACCTGGGATTTGGAATCCGGCCCCAGGTAGGTCATTTCCTTACCTTCTTTCCAGATGTCAGCTAATACTTCAAGAATCCGGTGAGACATATCGATGGTAAGGGGCATGAAAGTTTCCGTTTCGTTAATGGCATAGCCAAACATCATGCCCTGGTCGCCGGCACCTTGTTCTTCTTCCTTTTCCCGGTCAACTCCTTGCCGGATATCGGGCGATTGCTCGTGCAAGGTATTCATGACCCCGCATGATTCGGCCTCGAACTTGTAGGAAGATTTCACGTAACCTATCCGTTTGACCACCTTCCGGGCTATTTCCTGAACGTCCACGTAAGCCCGGGTACTTACCTCGCCCCCGATAACTACCAGCCCGGTTGTCACGAAGGATTCGCAGGCACATTTTGAATTTTGATCCTGTGACAAAATTTCATCCAACACCGCATCAGATATCTGATCGGCAACTTTATCAGGATGGCCTTCCGATACAGACTCAGAAGTAAATAAATATGACATTTTTTGCTATTTTTTTAAAGATTAGTAATCCATAAGACAAACTTGTATCAAGTCTTTGAAGGTTTATCGTGCTCATAATTTATTTATAACAAAAAGGGCAAAGATAATAAAAATTCCTTTATAAAAACTTGTCGCCCAAGCGATCATCTTAAATCATACGGGTATTCCACGCTGGTCAAAAACAATCCCTTGGCCGGGGCTGAGGCACTGGCCAATCCCCTGTCTTTTGCCTCGATGATATCCCTGAACCCCTCGGGGCTTATTTTTCCAAACCCCACGTCAACCAGCGTACCCACGATAGCCCGTACCATATTTCGTAAAAAACGGTTGGCCGTGATGGTAAAAACCAGTTTATCGCCCCGGCTTTGCCACTCGGCATGGCTTACATTGCAGTTATTGGTTTTCACCTCAGCATGTAACTTGCTAAAGCTGGTAAAATCCTGGTATTGCAATAACACCAGGGCCGCACAATTCATCCGGGCCACCTCGAGACCCCCTTTTAATAGCCAGGCATATTGTTGATAAAAGGGGTCTTTTTGACGGGCAATAATGTATTCATAGCTTCTTGATATAGCATCGAAACGGGCGTGGCAATGATCTTTAACAGGATAAACGGCTTTGGCAGCGATATCCGGGGGCAATATGCCGTTCAGGCCATATATAAACCGCCTATCCTGCTGAAGGTTTTCCTTTCGCGTGTTAAAATGCGCGAAAAATTGGCGGGCATGTACACCTGTATCAGTCCGCCCGGCGCCCGTGAGCCGGATATCTTCCTGCAAGATCCTTGACAAGGCCTGTTCCAGGTGCTCTTGCACGCTTTGGGCATTAGGCTGGATTTGCCAACCATGATAGGCTGTCCCATCATAACTAAGGAGCAAAAAGTATCGTTGCATTTAACATTTTTTAACAGCGAAGCCGTGCTAAGCTTGTAAAAATATTCCGTTATTTGTATGGCAATTCAAGATAAAAACAAATACAAAATAAAGCAAAAATCATGAATACAGCTAACATTAAAGAACTAAACGAGAAAATACAGCGAGAAAGCGCGTTCGTGGAGCTATTGCAAATGGAATTGAAAAAAGTTATCGTAGGGCAAAGCCATTTACTGAACAGCTTGTTAATTGGCTTATTGTCGGATGGCCACATCTTGCTGGAAGGGGTACCAGGCTTGGCCAAAACCTTGTCGATTACAACCTTGGCCAAAACCATTGAAGCGAATTTTAACCGTATCCAGTTTACCCCCGACCTGTTGCCCGCGGACTTGCTGGGTACCATGATTTATAGCCAAAAAAATGAAGAATTCCAGGTTAAAAAGGGGCCTATTTTTGCCAACTTTATCCTGGCCGACGAGATAAACCGTTCGCCTGCCAAGGTGCAAAGTGCCTTGCTCGAGGCCATGCAAGAAAGGCAAATCACCATTGGCACGGAAACGTACCACCTGGAGGAACCTTTCCTGGTGCTGGCCACGCAAAATCCCCTGGAACAGGAAGGCACCTATCCCCTACCCGAGGCACAAGTGGACCGTTTCATGCTAAAAGTAGTGATCGATTACCCGGAGATTGATGAAGAAGGCCTGATCATGCGCCAGAACCTGGCAAAAGAATTCCCGGTGGCCAACACGGTCATGAAACCGGCTGATATTATCAAGGCCAGGGACGTGGTGCAAGAAGTGTACCTGGACGAGAAAATTGAAAAATACATCCTGGACATCGTGTTTGCCACCCGTTACCCGGGAAAATACAAGCTGCCCCAGTTTGAAGCCATGATCTCCTACGGGGGCTCGCCCAGGGCAAGCATCAACATGGCGTTGGCCGCCAAGGCATACGCGTTCATCAAGCGGCGCGGGTACGTGATACCGGAAGACGTGAGGGCCGTGTGCCATGACGTGTTGAGGCACCGGATAGGCCTTACTTATGAAGCCGAGGCCGAGAACATGACATCCGAAGACATCATTACAGAAATATTAAACACCATAGAAGTGCCCTAGACCATGAAAAAAACTTTGTTGTTAGCCTGTATTTTCCTGATTACGTTTAGCGCACTTGCCTTAAATTATATTGGATATAGCGGTGAAAAAATAAAAAGCTTGGTGCGTGGAAAAGAAACAGGCTTTTATTTCAACAAGGAATTTTATAACGGGCGGGTAAACGTGCTGAAATACACGGATATGGTAGGCGATAAAACCCTGCTGTACGTGTTGGACGACACAAATATTTGCATCTATTATTTAATCGTGTATGATTACTCGTACCTGGACGAAGTAAAGGAAAACCTGGATCAAAAATACCAAAAGAAAGAGGAAAACATTTGGATATCAATGAAGGACGGGAAAAGCTATAAAAAAGAACTCAAAAAGCAAGAATGGTTTTTCTCGGTAGTTACCAAAGAAATGAAACAATAAAAAAAAGGAAACTTGGAAACTTCTGAAATCATAAAAAAAGTAAGAAAAATCGAGATAAAGACCCGGGGGCTTTCCCGGCAAATATTCGCCGGTGAATATCACAGTGCCTTCAAGGGCCGGGGCATGGCGTTTAGTGAAGTAAGGGATTACCAGGTAGGCGACGACATCCGTACCATTGATTGGAACGTGACGGCCCGGTTTAACCACCCTTACGTGAAAGTGTACGAGGAAGAACGGGAACTTACCGTGATGTTGCTGGTAGACGTGAGCGGATCGAGCGAGTTTGGCTCCAGTTTCCTGATGAAAAAGGACTTGATAACTGAAATCGCTGCCGTGTTGTCGTTTTCCGCTATCCAAAACAATGATAAAATTGGGGTCATCCTTTTTTCTGATCACGTGGAAAAATTCATCCCGCCCCAAAAAGGCAGAAAACATACCCTGCGCATCATTCGCGAACTGCTGGATTTTGAAGCCGGGAGCAAAGGCACGGACATAACCGGTGCCTTGCGGTACTTGACCAACGCGATTAAAAAACGCTGTATTGCCTTCATGATATCTGATTTCATGGATTTTGAAAAGGACAACAACCGGTTATCTTACACCCCGGCCTTGCAGATCGCGGGAAAAAAACACGACATGGTGGGGCTTAAGATCATAGACAAACGGGAAGAAGAGCTGCCCCAGGTTGGATTGTTACGCCTGAAGGACGCGGAAAACCAACAAGAAGTATGGGTAGACACCTCGGACAAAACAAGCCGGGAAAACTACAAGAAATGGTGGCAAAACACCCGCCAGGCAATTGATGAAAACTTGAAAAAATCAGGCGTGGATTCCGTGGATATCTACACGGATGAAGACTACGTGAAACCATTAATGAAACTTTTCAAAATGAGGGCTTAGGGACTATGACAAGCGTACAGGAAAAATATTCGGGCTTATCGTTAGTAGTTGAGGCTTTACTGTTGGTTATATTATCATGCCTTCCCGTTAAAGGCATTAGTCAACAAATTACCCTGGATGCGGGCATAGACTCCACGCACGTGTTGATTGGCGACCAGGTAAAAATCCATTTTGAAGTACAACAGCCCCGGGATTTTAAAGTACATTTTCCAGAATTTCAGGACACGATGGTAAAGAATGTTGAAATACTGGAAAAATACAAGCGCGACACGAGTTTTTTATCAGACAACCTGATGAAAATACGGCAAGAATACCTGGTGACTGTTTTTGACAGCGGGTTTTACTATTTTCCCCCTTATGGGTTCCCCATAGAAAACGAGTATATCCAGGACACCATCGCGTCCAAACCGTTTTACCTGCAAGTATTTACCTTAAAAGCCGACACGGCCAAGGGTATTTTTGACATCAAGCCACCATACGAGGCACCGGTTACCGTGGGGGAAGTAATACCCTGGGTTTTGTACGCGGTATTGGTCGCGGGTATCGTGGTAGCCGTTATTCATGTTGTCCGGAAAACCCGGAAGAAAGAACCCATCCTGTTGCCGGCCAAACCAAAAGAACCCGCGCACGTTATCGCGATAAGGAAACTGGAGGAACTAAAACAGAAGAAACTTTGGCAAAGCGGGCAAGTGAAAACTTATTACTCGGAATTGACCGAGGTAGTGCGCGAGTACATCGAGGGCCGTTTCCAAATAAAGGCCCTGGAACAAACCAGTGACGAAATACTGGAAGCCTTGGGCAAAAAGAAATTACAAAACAAAGAAGCGCTGGATGAGTTGAAGGAATTATTGCAATTGGCCGACCTGGTAAAATTCGCGAAAGCCAGCCCCTTGCCCGATGATAATGACAAATGCTACCGGGATGCTTATGATTTTGTCAGGCGCACGAGATGGGAACCCGAGAGCGTGCAAGAAACCATGCCAGGAGATGGGCATGAACAAAAAAAGGGAGAAGAAGAGAAAGAAGAAGCCGAAAACAACAAAAACCCGAAACCGATTGAAGAACCAAAGAAGGAGCAAGGGAATGGGAACAATTAGTTTATGGATAATACCAGATTTAGCGCACCCGGAATACCTTTACCTTTGGTTGCTTTTGCTACCAATGACAGGGTATTATATTTGGCAGCAACGAAATAAAAACGCCAGCTTGCAATTTTCTAGCCTAAAGGCCTTCACGAAACTACCCCGCACGTATAAAACATACTTGCGCCATGCCATGTTTGGATTGCACGTGTTGGCCCTGGCATTGCTTATATTCGTGCTGGCCAGGCCACAATCTTCAGAAAACTGGGAAAACCGCACAACCCGGGGGATCGATATCGTGCTTTCCATGGACGTGTCGGGCAGTATGCTGGCAAGGGATTTTAAGCCCGACCGACTTGAAGCAGCCAAAGACGTGGCCATTGAATTTATTTCCGGTCGGCCGGGTGACCGGATGGGCCTGGTCATCTTCGCCGGCGAAAGCTTCACGCAAACACCCCTGACCACCGATCATGCCGTGGTCATCAACATGTTGAAAGACATTAAAAGCGGCCTTATCGAAGACGGCACGGCCATTGGCTTAGGCTTGTCCACGGCCGTGAACAGGCTAAAAGAAAGCGACTCGAAAAGCAAGGTCATCATCTTGCTCACGGACGGGGTAAACAACAAGGGCGCCATAGCCCCGGTAACCGCGGCAGAAATTGCCCAAACCTTTGGTATCAGGGTGTATACCATTGGCGTGGGCTCCATGGGCACGGCCCCCTACCCGGTGC
>CAZKIR010000110.1:3675-10624 GCA_964552835.1 uncultured Bacteroidales bacterium | reverse complement strand
GGGGTACGGTTCCGTGAGAGGCTTGGGGTGAAATTCCCCTGGCCTACTCGACCGCAAAACGTTTTTGCGTCATGCTAAAAGAACATCCTGCATAAAATTAGCAAGAATGGATAAGTTGAAAAATTGAAACATAGTTTACTTTTGTTTCAAATTGTTTTACAAATGAAAGCAGAGACAAAATAACGAATACAATAAAGCGATAAATCAATCTGTTGATTACATAAATGGACATCTTAATGAATCTATTGATTTAAAGAAAATTGCAGGTGTCGCTAATGTTTCAGCGTTTCACTTTCATCGAATTTTCAAAGCATACATCGGAGAATCTGTTGGGACATATATCTCACGTTTACGTCTTGAAAATGCAGCACAAAAATTGCAGATTACTGATTTCACACTTACCGAAATTGCTGAAAAGACAGGCTATCAGTCGCAGCATTCATTGTCAAAGGCTTTTAAAAAACATTTTGGAGTAACACCTTCGGCTTTTAAAAACATTCAAACTTATTTTTCATCACAGATTTCAAAGACAGAACACGAGCCACTTGAACTACATCCGAATATTATCCACATTGAGAACAAGAACCTTGTATATATTCGAATAATTGCAAAATACGGTTCAGAGCTTGATTATAGAACTGCTTGGAAAATACTTTGGCAATATGCAAAACAAATAAACATAGTAAATGAAAAAAATGAATTTATAGGATTGAGTTTTGACGACCCAAATATTACAAAGCATGAGCAATGCCGTTTTTATGCTTGTATTTCAACAGATATACCCATAAAACCTGAAGCAGAATTTGGAGTACGGACTATTGAAAACGGAAAATTTGCTGTTTTTACTCATAAAGGAGCATATTCGGGTTTGAACAGGCTTTATCAGTCAATTTACCTGGACTGGTTGCCAAACACAAATATAAAGTTGCGACATAGCATCCCATTTGAAAAGTATTTGAATAACCCGGATAAAGTAAAAGAAGATGACTTGCTAACTGAAATTTATATCCCAATAAAATGATTGAAAGCGGACATAACAAATTCATGGCATGGCTCTTTACTCGTGGCATGAAACGATTAGAAAGATGGAAAAACAATTAAACTATGGAAAATTTAATTCAACTTACGCCCGATAATATAGACAAAGAGCATATTTGCTGTGCTATTTCTGACAAAAAGTGCAAAGATAGTTACGAACAGAAAAAAGACTGGCTGAAAAAAGAGTTCGATAATGGATATGTTTTCCGCAGGATTAATGCAAGAGCAAAAGTTTTTATTGAGTATGGACCCGCCGGGAAAGGCTGGGTTCCTGTTGATGCCCCAAATTATTTATTAGTAAATTGTTTTTGGGTATCTGGTCAATACAAGGGACAAGGATATGGTAAAGAACTTTTGAGACTGGCAATTGAAGATGCTAAAAATCACGGAAAAGACGGTTTGGTAACAGTAGTCGGAACTAAAAAGTTTCACTTTATGAGTGATACGAAATGGCTTTTAAAACAAGGATTTGAGACTTGTGAGAAACTATCATCAGGATTTAGTTTACTTGTGAAAAAAATAAATCCGAAAGCCAACAATCCCGAATTCAAAGACACGGTGAAAAGTGGAAAATGTGATGAAAAAAATGGATTAGTAGTTTATTATTCGAATCGCTGTCCGTTTTCAGAATATCATGTAACAACTTCATTGATAGAAACCGCAGAAAAAAGAAAATTACCATTAAAAGTTGTCAAACTGGATACATTGGAGAAAGCTCAGTCAGCGCCGACACCAGCGACAATTTTTAGTTTATTTTATAATGGAAAGTTCATAACAACTGATTTGAGTAGCTGTATGGACAGCAGATTTGATAAAGTGATTGAAAAAGAGATGAATAAATAAAGCACGAACGCGTGACATCGTATATAAAACATTTGGCAGTCAGTGAGTTATCGTACGGCACAGCTCGTATCAAACTCGGCTTCGCGAGATACCACCGCCGAGGATAAAATCCCCCTGAAAAAAAAGCGGCCGGGCAAGCTGGATCCCTATAAGGAATATATCGCGGGATTGCTGGTCAAATACAGTAAAATCACAGGTCAGCGGGTGTATGAACTTTTTAAAGGAAAAAGGGTATGATGGGGAAATCACCATCGTTCGTGACTACCTTAAAAGCCTCCTGGGGACGGGC
Organism: uncultured Bacteroidales bacterium; assembly: GCA_964552835.1. Lineage (GTDB taxonomy): Bacteria > Bacteroidota > Bacteroidia > Bacteroidales > CAYFUP01 > CAZKIR01. The sequence goes on along the minus strand of CAZKIR010000110.1, from coordinate 8,454 downwards.
CCAAAAACGCTGGTTAAGATGGTAGAACCGGGGCCGGGCCATCTGGCTGCCCATCAAAATCAAGGACAATAAAAGAAGATTGGGTTTTGGATATTTTTAATCAATGTAAAATTATAGATATTCCATTTTTCTTTAAATAATGGGGCGGAGTTAATAAAAAGAAAACCGGAAAAGAATTACAAGGTGAAATTTATCAAGAAATGGCAGAGATAATTAAAAATTATCACTTCGCGAATAAAGAGCTTTTCAGCCCGTCCCGCTCCAATACAGAACTGATAGACATTGCAAACATGATGGAAAAATTAATTGAGAATATAATTCGCTAGTTTGTAACATACACTAAACTGAACACCCCAATAGCCCCTGGCTTCCCGCCCGCCTCGAACATCCCTTCACGTCCACGCTTACCCCCCCTTATAATGACTTATCTATCTATCTTTAATACGGCTAGGGTTTAATATCAATTCTTTTTTTACTTACCTATTAAAGTATATTCCTTGCCGTGACGGAAAACATTAAACTGTGATGTAATGTGATGTTTTATATGAGAAAAATGTTAGTTTTGAATAAATTTTTCAATGATGGATTATCGGCATTTCGTGCCCATATATAAAAAATTAACCGAGTTTTACAGGGACAAGATATTGGATCAGGAATTGCCCCCGGGCCACAAGATCGATTCAATTAACAGGATCATGCAACGGCATGATGTTTCACGCGAAACGGCAAAATTGGTTTTAAAAAATTTACGGGACGAGGGAATGATAATTTCCAAAGCAGGGAAAGGATCGTTCGTGAACCTGCAATCAGGATTAAAAAAAATATGGGGCTTGATAGTGCCTATTTACACGGCCAACGTGGAACAGTTGATTAGTTACCTGGAAGAAGAAGCCCAAGGAAAGGGCCGGGAACTCGAGTACTTCCTGGATTATAATGATGCTTCGGAAGAAAAGCGCCTGGTGTCAAAAATGGCCTTCGAGGGGTACGAGGCTATCATCGTGGTGCCAAACTATGATGAATAGCTCACGGCTGATTACTATCAAAAGCTTGTGCATGGTAAAACGAAGGTGATATTTGCTGATTATACCATGACCAGCACCAGCATGAATTATATCGTGCAAAGCTATGACCTGGGTATCAAAAGGGCGCTGGCCTTCCTCACATCCCACGTGGATGGGAACCTGATGTTGGCCAAGGACCGTGCATGGAAAGGCCGGAACCTTTTGAACGAACACGTGGAGAACACTTTTAATAACCTAGTGGTTACCTATTACCCCGAGAGAAAAGCTTTCGCGGTGGAGCACATCCGGAAACTGGACAAGTCTTTCTTTACCAAGAATAACATTAAAGGGGTATTGTGCAGTATCGATACCGATGCCGTGAAAATAATAGGCATGTTAAAAGAGTGGAATATTGACGTGCCAGGCCAGGTGCGGTTGGTATCTTATGGCAACACCGAACTGACCGCCTTGTTTAGCCCGGCCATCACGGTTATTGATTGCCTTTACCAGGAAATGGCCAGTAAAATTTCCCTGTTAATTGAAAACGAGATGGACAATACACGAAGCATACAGCATATTATTCAACCAAAATTAATTGTTCGGGACACATAACAATCAAACTAAAATTTTAATACCATGGAAGAGTTATTTCAAAAAATTTCTTATTGCATTGAATTCGGGAAAATTAACCAGTCCTCGCCTTACCCACCTGACATGAAAGGACAGGAAGGAGCGGGCGAGTTGACCTGCCAGGCCATTGAAAAAGGGGCCAGGGCCGGCGATATTTTAAAAAATGCCCTGATACCTGGTATGGAAAAAGTTGGCGTGAAATTTCGGGAAAACAAGGTATTCGTGCCCCAGGTACTCATGTCAGCGAAAGCTATGAACACCGCCATGGCCCATCTAAAGCCCTATTTTACCGAAGACGAAAGCGAGCAAAAGGGGACTTTTATTATCGGGACCGTGGAAGGGGACTTGCATGACATTGGTAAAAACCTGGTGGCCATGATGGTAGAGGGAAATGGGTACAACGTGATAGACCTTGGCACTGACATTGGGGCAGATAAATTTATCGAGGAAGCCTCCAAGTACGAGAACAGCGTTATTGGCCTGTCTGCCTTACTTACTACTACCATGGTCAACATGGAACAAATCGTTGAAAAGATAAAAAACCAGCTTCCGTCACGGAAAATATGCATCGGGGGGGCACCCGTGAACCAAAAATTCTGTGACAAGGTACAGGCGGATTTTTATAGCCCTGATCCACAGGGCGTGGTAGAATATTTAAATGCCATGTCGGCTTAATAGTAGGATAACATGAGCAGTTTACAATTAATAAAAGATGCCTTTCAACTCAAACCCACCAGCAGGGTGCCTTGGGTGCCTTTCGTGGGATGTCACGCGGGCGAATTGATAGGCCAGCGGGCTGACGAGTTCCTGGTTTCTAAAGAAAATATCGTGAATGGGGTAAGCCGGGCGATAGAACTATACCAGCCCGATGGCATCCCCGTGGTATTTGACTTGCAAATTGAAGCAGAAGCGCTCGGTTGTGGTTTGCAATGGAAAACGGATAACCCGCCTGCCGTGGTTTTCCATCCTTTAAAAGAAGGCAAAAAACTGGATGACTTGAAAATCCCCTGCCCTTGTAAAGGCCGGATTCCCGTGGTAATGGATGCTGCCAGGGAATTAAAGGACAAGTACCCCGACATGGCCTTGTATGGCTTGATCACGGGGCCGTTTACCCTGGCCTTGCACCTTCTTGGCACGGATATTTTCATGCAAATGATGATGGAACCGGATCCTGTTCACGATTTGATGGAATTTGCCACCGACATGGGAAAATTCATGGCCAGGCAATATATCGCCGCTGGCTGCGAGGTGATTGCCGTGGTGGATCCGATGACAAGCCAAATAGACCCGGGTTTGCTTGAAACCTTCGTGTTGCCTTACGCCACTGGTTTGTTTCAGGAAATCCGCGATTTGGGCACCCTGAGTTCTTTTTTTGTTTGCGGGAACGCTACCCATAATATCGAGCTCATGTGCAAGTGCAAACCTGATAACGTGTCGATTGACGAAAATATTTCCCTGGAACAAGTGAAAGGAATTGCCCTGGACCATGGAATAAGTTTTGGCGGGAATATGAGGTTGACAACTGTGTTGCTTTTAGGAACTGAAGAAGACGCGATGGCCGATGCCCTTTCCTGCATGGATATCGCCGGGAAAAAAGGCTTTATCCTGGCACCAGGTTGTGATTTGCCCATGAAAACGCCCCCGGCTAACCTGAAAGCGGTTACCCGCTTGGTACACGACGAGGGATTGCAAGGCGAGGTCAGGGCTTCGGGTTTCCAAGCCGGGGAGGTGGAAAAACTGGACCTTAGTGGGCACTGGTTAGAGGATAAGCTCATGATAGACATCATAACCCTTGATTCCCTGTCATGTGCCCCGTGCCAATACATGGTAGATGCTTTGAAACGGGCCGCGGAAGGTTTTCGTGACAAGGTGATTATCCAAGAACACAAGATCAAGGATAAACGGGGTGTGCAAATGATGGTCAGCCTTGGGGTGCAGTTTATCCCTGCTATCGTGATGGACGGGAAGGTTGAATTTTCCTCGCGTACCCCCTCCGTGGGAGAATTAGAGAAAAAAATAAAAAGTTACCTGGAAAGAAAAACCACTAAGGCATGATTTCGTTTTACCTGGTTACCGGATTTTTAGGCAGCGGCAAGACAACCTTCCTGAAAAATGTTTTGGAAAGCCCCTTGCCGGATAACCTTAAAGTGGCCGTTATCCAAAACGAATTTGCCCCATCGGGCATCGACGGGAAAGATTTAAAAGCAACCGGCAAAAAATTCAAATTAATGGAAATTAACAATGGATCGGTTTTTTGTGTATGTTTGATGGTGAATTTTATTGATATGTTGGACGAGCTGATCATGGATTATAAACCCGACATGGTTTTCCTGGAGGCATCGGGCCTTTCGGATCCGGTGAACTTGCTAGAATTGCTACAAGCAGGGAAAATCAAATCAAAGATTAGAATGCAACATGTCTTTGCCATTGCCGATAGCTTGAACTTTGAAAAAAACATGTCGGCATTGCCAAGAGTTAGGCACCAGTTGATGGTAGCCGATACGATATTATTGAACAAGATCGACTTGTACGCGAAAGAACCAGGAGAATTATTGGAAAAAGTCCATGAAATTAACCCTTTTGCACAGGTGGTACCCACCCACCATTGCCAATTTGATTGGGAACAGGCCATGAAAAAGGTTAGCAAACCGGGCATGGCGGCAGGTCATTTTGGTACCAGGCAAGGTGGTGATAGGCCTGGGATTCAAGTGAGCGTGTTAAGGCATGCCCGGGCTATCCCTTTTTCAAAACTCGAAACTTTTATCGATAAAATTAAAGGGCAATGCTTACGGCTAAAAGGCTTCTTGAACCTGGTCGATGGAAAGGTGGTGGCTATTAGCCTGGTACATGGAATAGTGGAATGGAAAGAAATAAAACATTACACGGGGCCCACCGAGCTAATATGTTTTGGACAGTTGGACATGAAAGAATTACGACAGGAATTTTTACAGTATATCGAAGGATAAATGAACAAGAAAGAATACGATATCAAGATTGAAAAAAATGATATAGATTTCAAGGAGTTAGCTAGCTTATTAGGTTATCCGGGCTTGGACATGCCCGAGCCCTTTTCGGGTATCGTGGAAACCGAGCTAGCCCTGCTCTCTGAAACATTCCGGTGCAAGGGAGGATACGTTATTTATGATGA
>CAZKIR010000110.1:1065-3665 GCA_964552835.1 uncultured Bacteroidales bacterium | reverse complement strand
TTAAAGTATACCGCACGGGTGGGAAACAGGGAATTCCAATTGAATAAAATTGTCGCGGGATGCCTGGAAAAATCTGATAAAATGACCGTGTTTGCCTGCACCGCTGGGCAAGGGGTGGAAGATAAATCCCGGGAATACTCGGAAAATGGCCATTTGATGGAAGCTTATATCGTGGATATGCTGGGGTCTATCGTGGCTGATAAAGCCATGGACAAGGTACAAGCCCACTTGAAAGAAGAAGTAAAGGCCGATGGCTATGTTGTTACCAATCGCTATAGCCCGGGTTATTGCAACTGGGACGTGTCGGAACAAAAAAAACTCTTTTCCTTGTTGCCCAGAAATTTTTGTGGTATTTACCTTTCTGAAACCTGCCTAATGAAACCTATTAAATCCGTGAGTGGGTTTATTGGTATAGGAAAAAATGTTTCTTTTCAGCCATACCAATGTGAAAACTGTAACATGAAAACTTGTATTTATCGGAAAGCGAAAAATAACTAAAATAAAGACATTATGGAATCAAAAGAACGCGTAGTAAAAACATTACAACATCAAAATACAAACACAATCCCTGTTGATTTTGGTTCCACGGGTGTCACGGGTATACACGTGCTCGTCGTGGAAAAACTGAGGGATTATTATGGCCTGGAAAAAAAACCGGTGAAAGTTATTGAGCCATACCAGTTCCTGGGCGAAGTGGACGATGAATTGTTAGATGCTATGAAGATTGACGTGTATGGGATTATACCCCGGAATAACATGTTCGGTATCCCCAACGAGAACTGGAAAGAATACAAGACCCTTTGGGGACAAGATGTGCTCGTGCCAGGTGATTTTAACCCCACGGCTGATGAGGAAGGAAACCTTTATATTCATCCTGCCGGGGATACATCTGTTCCCCCCAGTGCCAAAATGCCCAGGACAGGGTATTTTTTTGATGCCATTATCCGCCAAGGGCCTATTGATGATAGCAAAATAGACGTGAATGATAACCTGGAAGAATTTGCCCCTGTATCCGATGAAGACTTGGAATACTGGAAAAGTGAGGTGGAAAAAGCTAAAAACAAGGGCCGTTCCATTATTGCTACTTTCGGCGGCACGGCATTAGGTGATATCGCCTTGGTCCCGGCCATGAACCTGAAACACCCCAAGGGTATCCGGGATATCTCGGAATGGTACATGTCTATATTGGCCAGGCCTGATTACGTGAAGGAATTATTTGACAAACAATCTGACATTGCCATTTCCAACCTGGAGAAAATTTTCAAGGTCGTGGGAAATGATATTGATTCCATTTTTATTTGTGGTACTGATTTCGGGACACAGGATTCCCAGTTTTGCGATGTGAACACCTACATGGAAATGTACCATCCTTATTATAAAAGGGTAAACGACTGGATCCATAAGCATACTTCCTGGAAAACTTTCAAGCACTCGTGTGGGGCCGTGGAACCCTTGATTCCTGCTTTTATCGAGTCGGGTTTCGACATATTGAACCCGGTACAAATAAACGCGGCCGGGATGGAGCCGCGAAAATTAAAGGAAAAGTATGGTGACGATATCGTGTTCTGGGGCGGGGGTGTGGATACCCAAAAAACACTGCCTTTTGGCAGCTCAAGTGAGGTTAAAGAACAGGTAAAACGGCAATGTGATATCCTTGCCCGGGATGGAGGTTTCGTGTTCAACACGATACATAATATCCAGGCCAACGTGCCCTTTGAAAACGTGATCGCGATGTTGGAAGCATTGGATGAAGTGAACGGGAAGTAGGTTGGTTTTTGATTATTTGGCCCGTGAGAACAGCCCTGGTTTTGAACCGGGAAACTCGTTTTTCAAAATTGTAAGACAAGATTTACCTTCATGAAATTTTGTTTAACAAGATAGTTTTATACATTTGCACCTGTGATGATTGGTGAGTGGTTTTTTCAACCAGAAAAGGCTACTTGAAAAGGGAACCCGGTGGCCTTGGTCATTTCCAAGGGAATCCGGGGCAGTACCCGCTACTGTAAGTTCTTATTCTCATCTTTCCTTATTTTCCACTGACGGCCAAGGCGCTGTTGGGAAGGAATGAAAGATGATGGTTTCAAGCGAAACCGGGAACAAGCCAGGAAACCTGCCAATCGATCATCATCATAGCTCTCGGGTTAATTGCTATGATAGGAAAAAATACTTTCCTACAGTAACCCCCGGAATATGCTCATGATGGAATTGCCCTCGCTGGAATAACCAGCGGGAGATGGCAATATTGCGACTGTTTAGGTATAATTAATCATATAAAAAACACGGTACAATGAACAACACGATGCAAGAAAAGACAACCAATTCAGACGTTTATAAGAAACAGTACCATGAAGGTTTTGTAGATAAATGGGACGAATTGATAAACTGGGATGCCCGGGCAAAAGGCGAGGGAGAATTTTTCATGCAAGTATTGCACGAAAAAGGAGCTAAAAAAGTGCTTGATGCCGCTACTGGCACGGGTTATCATTCTATTCAACTAGCGAGGGAAGGTTTTACTGTCCATAGTTTTGATGGTAGCCAGAACATGCTGGGCAAGGCTTTTGAAAATGCCCGGGCAAGAGGCCTGGTATTGCGCACCATAC
>CAZKIR010000110.1:0-1055 GCA_964552835.1 uncultured Bacteroidales bacterium | reverse complement strand
GAGGAACAATACGATGCCTTGATTTGCCTGGGAAATTCATTTACCCACCTTTTTGAAGAGAAAGACCGGCGCAAGGCATTGGCAGAATTTTATTCGGCCACGGCCCATGATGGCATATTGATCCTGGATCAAAGGAATTATGATATCATGCTCGACCGGGGATTTAAAAACAAGCACACCTATTATTATGCTGGTGATAACGTGCAAGCCGAACCCGAGAGCATCGATGAAAACTTGGCCCGGTTTCAGTACACCTTCCCGGGGGGCGACAAGTACCATTTAAACATGTTTCCCCTGCGTAAAGAATATACCCGGAAATTATTGTACGAAGCTGGATTTCAAAAAGTAAAAACATTTGGTGATTTTCAAGAAACATATAAAGACAATGAACCCGATTATTTTATCCACGTCGCTGAAAAATAAGGTTACCTTGATATTGGTTCACGCGAGTGGTTCCAATCATGATATTACTTATTTTATAATGGTGTAGCTTAGTCCCGGGGTTGCAGTGTATAAACGATATAAAACAGGCTGGATAAGGGCAGCTTAACGTTCCAGGTGTTGAGTTGCCGGCTGCGGTCGTTGTTTGTGTATTGTTATGGAACGCTGTCAGGATTGCCTTGCCCTGATATGAACATGAACATATTTTACTTGCGTTTAATGATAGGTGGAGGTGGGTTTAATTACCCACTATATTTAACATAGAGCCAAAAAAATCAACCGCCCTAAAGAGCATGCTCAACAGGGTAAACTTCGCGGTAAATAGTCAAATTCACCCTGTTAAATTCCGCTTTGCGGGAAGGCTTCGCCTTATTTAACAGGGGGAATCAAATAAATTAATCCCCCACGCAACGCAAAGAGAGACCTAACCTTATATCAACGTTGGCCCCTTTCTTGTCTACATTGCTGTGATAGCAGTGCATGCTCCGGTTCCAGGCGTTCCAGGCGTCCAGGGGACTGTAACCAGTAGCGGTCCACCAGCCACCGTTGCGGCCAATGCCAAGGAACGAACCATTAGTATTACGAAAGCCGCCCGGAAGGGCTGTAAAGCCGGT
>CAZKIR010000109.1:0-10727 GCA_964552835.1 uncultured Bacteroidales bacterium | reverse complement strand
TTGGTTTGACAAATATAAAAAAAATTTAGTTAAATTTTAACCCGTTTTTAGTATAAAAATGTTCAGGCCATGAAAGATTCCGGGATTGAAAAAATAATCCCGAACAGGTACTCTGCGAATAACGAGATAAAGCAGATGATTAACAATAAAGAAACAAAAAAGCTAGATATTATCGGAGTTTCCTTAAGAGATTTTTTAACCCCTTATTCCGCTTTTAATGAATTATGGAAAACAATTATCACTCGTCTTGAGAACGAGGAGAAGAGTTCCCTAATTGAAAGCGAGAGGTTAACTGTTCGGCTCATGCTATTGGATCAAAAATCCCCTGAAGGTATTTTTCGACATAACACGGAAAAAAATACTACCACCTTAGATTTAATGGAAGATGTCCCGAGGGCTATCAACGAGATAAATTTTAAAATCGAGAGTATTTACGGTACACGAGAAAGAAAATTCTTGAGGGTAAAGGTATACGAACATTGCACTTTTGGTTTTATGATCAGTTCAGAAAGAGAATTATATATTGAACAGTATTGTTACAAAAATCATAGCCTGCCCGGGATGTTGCCGTTAATTAAATATAATAAAAAAAGCACCCAATTTAAACAGTTAAGGCATTCCATCCTTACTATTTGGAAGTATGCCCATCAACCTAAATTTAACCATGAACTAGGCACGGCAAACGGGATAAACCACTCTAAAATAACCAATATTTATACTAAAGATGAAAAGGAATCACTTTCGGCCCGGCAAAAACATGTTTTAAGCACACTTGTTTGCGATCAGGAAAGAAACAACCAAGTTAAAATTATCGCTATCTCAGGAAGGTTTTACCTGACCAATCCAATATTAAAAATACTACGTGAAAAATCATCCAAAAAATCAAAAAACAGTATACCTATTAAAATTGCGATCATTAACCCGGTTTCCCAACAATCTATTTTAAGGGCTATAGCCGATGCCAACTCCTTAGATAAACTTGCAGGTACATTAAAAAAATATTCCTGGCGAAACCATAAAAACTCTAAATTATTTAGTGATATTGACAAAGCAATCAACGAATTGGAGACCTGGGACATTAAAGAAAATTATACTATTGATATTAGGTTATACTCAGGTGCGATTGCATGTTCATTACTATTGGCAGGAGGAACAGCCTTCGTGGAGCAATATATTTATGGGAGGAGCGATGAAAATCAAAAACATAGGATACTAGGTGGTGAATATCCCTTGTTTGAATATGATATATCGGTTAAGAACATCTACAAGGAAATGTTCGAATCTACCTTTGACACCTTATGGAATGGCTATAGTATTAGCTTAGATGAGTTTAAAGCACTTGATAAAGAAAGCATTTTTAACTCCAACCTGGATATATTGAACAAAGAATTAATATACAAGGAATAAGAAAAAGTGAATTTATCATTCGTGAAGTCTAGTTATAAACCAATGTTTTTTTATTTCTTTGCAATAAAAGTGATAAATTAATAAATAAAATAATGCGAAAGACCATATTTTATATCCTTTTCCTTGTTTTTTATTTGCTTACAAGTTGTTATAACAGGCAGGATAAACCATTGATAACAAAAGTAAACGCTAATCTTGGAGAAGTTCTCGCGAACCAGAAAAACCAATTAATACGGTACATGGAGTCTATTCAGGATAAAGCCCGCTCGATTCACCAAGACGAGCTCATGTTTACTTTTTTCAAGGCAAAACGGGATTATTACCATGCCAAACAAAGCATGGAAATTCCGGGGAGGATTACCAGGAAGATAGAAAATTTAAAATCCATCATCAAGGAACATTATCTTTATAATTACCTTCAGTTTTATGATATTTTATTCATTAATCAGGAAGGAGAGATATTTTATACCATACGTAAGGAAAAAGACTACCACAAGAACATCTTTTCAGATGAGTTCAAGAACACGGCCTTATCGAAGAAATTAAAACAAAATCCTTCTGAATCATTCGTGGATTTTCAGTTTTACAAGTTTTCCGGCGAGCCTTCGGCATTTTTTATTGAACCGGTAAAAGAGGGGGATAAATTTATCGGTTGGTTCGTCTTCCAATTTGCCATTAACAAGATTAACCGCATATTCATGATGGAAGAAAAACTTGGGGAAACCGGGGAGGTCATCCTGGTCAACCAGGATCATTACATGCTCACGGATTCAAGGTTTAAAGTAGAATCAACAATATTGAAACAAAAACTATCCGCCAAAAATATAGAAAGCAAGTTTAAAGAAGAAAAAGGTTATAAGGCGGTGGTGGATTACAAGGGCGATGAAGTGTTTAGCGCGTTTGAAGTATTCTCTTTCCTGGACAGTAAATGGCTGATTATTGCCAAAATTAACAAGGAAGAGGTGATAACGGATTATTACCATCAACACAGGGAAGAGCTCGGTAGCTTGTTCCGTCAATGTTTGATTGAAAAGAAGCCTATGCATAGCGGGCAGGAGCACGTAGAAGGCCCAAAGGTTGACGTGGATATCGACGAGTTTAAAAGGGTACAGGATGATAAGATATTATACACCCATGGTGTTTCAAAATGCACGGCCATTATCATCAATTACCCGGGCCATTTTTCTTACATGGCACACGTGAGCCCTTTTGACAAGATTTATGGGAATAACCGTACCGATTTGCTCGGGCATGTTTTAAAACGCCTCACCTACCTTGAAATTACCCGATCAGAAAAGCCTAATATCCACTTTACAGTGGTATCGCCCCACGTGAAAACAATTAAAAACATTGCCCACGAGCTCGTCGGGAAAGGGTATTTTTTATCCCAGTTAACCTTCATGCACAATCCTGGTGCCGTGTATGGCAACATTTATCATGATGTAAAAACAGGGCAAGTAAGCGTGAACTGGTTAATGGATCGCGAAACGAATGAATACAAGTCGCAACAATCCGGGAACGTGCAAGCGATAGGCGAGAAAATGAAAAAGAAATTGATAGCCTTTTAAATGAAAAAAATTACACTTAACCGTTTGTACTGTTCCCGATAAACTTGTCGAGTACCTGGTTTAGTTTTTGCTTGTTTACCGGTTTTTGGATATAATCGTCACACCCGGCTAGCCTTGCTTTCTCTTCATCATTGTTCATGGCAAAAGCCGTTTGGATGATAACCGGTAGCCCTGGCCGTATCTTTTTTATTTGCCGCGTGGCCTCGAACCCATCTATCAAGGGGATTTTTACGTCCATGATAACGATATCGAGCCCGGGGTGCCTTTGAGCAAGCCCTACGGCTTCTTTTCCATTTCTAGCGTGATAAATAGGGCCGAACCTGGGCTTAAGTATTTCAGTAAAATAGGCCATGCTCATGGGATCGTCTTCCACGATCAGGGCCGAGTATTCATGTCTTTCAAGGCGAACAGGGTTGCTCCTCTTCTTTGGCATGATATCCCGGGTATCGTCGGGAACAAGCGGAACGGTAAAATAAAATTCCGTGCCCTGGCCAGGTATGGATTGGAACCAGATGTTGCCCCCGAGAAACTCCACGTACGACTTGGCGATGGTCAATCCCAACCCCACCCCGGCAATATCTTTCCTGTGGCCAATATCATCTTGTACAAAACTTTCAAAGACATGTTCGTCTGTGGCCAAATTAATGGTAATGCCGGTGTCTTTCACGAAAAATTCCAGGACCTTTTCATAAGGGGTATAACCAATGGAAATTTCACCCTTTTCAGTGAACAATAACGCGTTATCGAGTAAGTTATCGAGTACGCGGACCAGCTTTGCCTTATCAGTTTCTAGCAGGTAATCATTTTCAGGGCTAGCAATTTGAAGGGATAATGACAGGTTTTTTTTATTTGCCCTGGACAAGTACTTGGCGTGCTCCCGTTCAAGTAATTTATGTATAGAAACAATTCCTTTTTGCATTTTAAGGGTACCTGATTCGATTTGGATCATTTCCTCGAGGTCTTGCAACACCTTCATTAACCTGTTAGTAGCAGGGAGCAGTTTATCTTGCATTTTCCCCAATTCCTTGTCGCCGCTTTTTTCTAGCTGGCTTACCAGGGCAGTTACTTTATCAAGAAAAGAACGGAACTCGAAAGATACCTGGCCCACGAAAACAGAACGGAATTTCTCGCTTTCGCGAAGCCGTTTTTCCACGTCATGCACTTCTTTAGACCGGTTATGAAGCAATTCCAGCTTGTAATTTATGATTTTTTCGCGATCAGTGAAGTTTTTATCTAATTTTTCTTTTTCTTCTAATGCATTTTTAAAATCATATCCTAGTAACTCCAGGGCATGAAACAATTCAAAAAACGGGTCCGAAGCATCGACCATTGGCAATGAAGGGATTTCATCGTCATTGTCCAAGTGATAAATAAAATCAACCAGTTGGCGTATCCTGTCGTAAACCTTGTATTCACCGGTACCTAATATATTTTTCCCTTCATGGGATATTTCTATGCTATGAAGCAAAAGATTTATAGAATTATCATCTTTTGATTTGATAGGATTAAAAATTCGAAATAAATTTTCAAAAACCATCCAAAAACTTGCTATCCCGGGCATACACACGACTATGTTAAACGTGCGTTTAACCTGTTTTATAAACTGTATTTTTGTTAAAGAAAAATATCCAAATTTCTTGGGCAAATGGAAGAGAATAGGGTATCCTGACAAACCTTTTTGTTTAATGAGGCCTATAATTACCTGGGCATCACCAGGACATATATTGTTTACTTGTTTTACTAAGGTAACCCGGTTTTTTAACCGCAATATTTGAAAAGGCAAATCATGGTGCCCCGCGCAGTTATTCTCTATATCTTGTGCTTTGGCTAATAATATATTTCTTTTCCTATCGAGGATTTCATAAGCTTCTGGCAATGAATCAGCTACATGCAGGTGATACCAGTTAAACAAGTAGGCCAGGCGAATCATTCCCCTGATTAAAAAAGATCCACCAATCAATACCCAATAAACTGGCCTGTGAAGGGATAGCATATATTTTATGAAAACTTGCCGGGCTTTACGGGTAACATTTTTCATTTCCTTCACGTTACTGATAATGTAAAGCATGCCTGCTTCTTCCACGAACTCATCGTAAATTCTCCGGTTTTTCTCAACAATAACACTTGCGTCATCCTTTGTTAAAGTACCGGAATTATAAAAATAAAAAATATTTTCATCAATGCACTTGACTTTTTGAATGAAATTACCGCTTTCACTCTTGTAGTCCCATTCTTCTTTTTCAACTACCGGGTATTCCTTCCCTTCCATTATTATATACTGCTTTCCCGTCTTCTCCCATAAATCCCGGAATTTTGAATTTTTGTTTTTCATCTAACGATCGGGGTTTAAAATGAATGTAGTAAAAGGTATAGAAACCTATACCTACAAAACCATAACAAAACGATATTATTGTTAAAAATACCAGATTATTTAAAAAGCTAAAGATATAATTTTTTATCGTTTTCAAGGAAACGCGAACTATTTAAATAAATGCAATATTTTAGTCAACGATTTTTAGCAATAGGTGTATGAATAACATGCATTCGTCAAAAAAAATAGAAATAGAATGCCGATAAGAAGGTTTATTAAAGGCTTTTTTCTACATTAGCCCCTTTAAAGGGGAGAAAGATTTTTTCAAATGAAAATTAACAGGGATTACATCCAGTCAAAAAAAGGCTTCATCTGCGATATGGATGGGGTTATTTATCACGGTAACCGATTGTTGCCAGGGGTCAAAGAATTTATTCAATGGCTCCAGGCAGAAAACAAGAACTTCTTGTTCCTCACCAATTCCAGTGAACGTGCCCCCAGGGAGTTAAAAGACAAGCTTTTTCGCATGGGCATGGACATTCCAAAAGAAAAATTTTATACCAGCGCCCTGGCCACGGCCATGTTCTTGTCAAACCAAAAAACCAAGGGAAGCGCTTTCGTGATAGGTGAGGCTGGCTTGTACAATGCCCTCTACAACGTGGGCTACACGATGAACAACATCGACCCTGACTACGTGGTGGTTGGCGAGACACGATCCTACAGCTACGAGAAAATAGAACATGCCATTAACCTCGTGATAAAAGGGGCCAAACTGATCGGGACGAACCCGGATATTACCGGGCCTGGCGAAAATGGCATACTACCTGCCACCAAGGCCTTTATCTCCCCTATCGAGCTGGCTACCGGAAAAAATGCTTATTATGTAGGGAAACCCAATCCCTTGATGATGCGGAATGCCCTTAAAAAACTCCAATGCCGTCGAGAAGAAGCGATTATCATTGGCGATCGCATGGACACTGACATCATCGCGGGGATCGAGTCCGAAATCGATACCATTTTGGTGTTAAGCGGTATAAGTTCCAAAGAAACCATTGGCCAGTTTCCTTATCGGCCACACCACGTGTTAGATGGAGTTGGAGACATCGTAAAATCAACCAAAAATGAAAAATGAACTAAACCATATTCAGCGAAAAGAAGAAGTGGCTTATTTCATGCGTAGGCTTTACCAGAAAAACCTTACCACTACTTCCGGCGGGAACATCAGTATGAAACTGGACGACGGCGTGATCCTGCTAACCCCTTCCGGCGTTGATAAAGGCACCATCAAGGGAAACCAGGTATGCATCTTTTCGCCCAACGGGAAAAACCTTACCCGGGACATTAAACCTACCGTTGAAAGCAAAATGCACCTGTCCATTCACGAGGCCAGGCCAGACATAACGGCCATTGTACATGCCCATCCCACCCTGGCAACAAGCTTCACGGTAATGAACAAAAAAATTAATACCAACTTGATTGCCGAATCCAGGGCCGTGCTGGGCAATATATTAAGAACAGAATACGCCATGCAAGGCACCGATGAACTGGCTAGCATCGTGGCCAAGGCAACTTTAAAGGCCAATGTCATATTAATGGACAACCATGGCGTGTTGACCGTGGGCAACGACCTTCTGCAAGCCTTTGACCGAATTGAAGTACTGGAAGCTGCAGCAAAAATTACCATCATTACCGACATGTTAAAAAGCCGTCGGGAAATTCCTGTAGAAAGTTTAAAATTATTGGATAACTGGATATAAAAAAAGAAATGATTCGAGGAGTATTGTTTGATATGGACGGGGTGCTGGTTGATTCAGAAGAATATATTTGCCAGGCAGCCATAGAAATGTTCAAAGAAAAAGGTATCGAAGTACAAGCCGGGGATTTTAAACCC
This sequence comes from uncultured Bacteroidales bacterium, assembly GCA_964552835.1. Taxonomy (GTDB): domain Bacteria; phylum Bacteroidota; class Bacteroidia; order Bacteroidales; family CAYFUP01; genus CAZKIR01. Next base: position 3,550 of record CAZKIR010000109.1, on the reverse strand, counting down.
TTCGTGGGTGCCGGTGAAAACCGCTATATTGGAGGGGTGGCCAAGAAATATAACCTTCCTGTTGACATTGAAAAAGTAAAAAGCCGTACCTATCAAATTTATCGTGAGATCGTGCGTGGAAAACTAAGCCCATTGAATGGGGTTATTCCCTTTATTGAACAATGCAGGGCAAAAGGCCTCAAGATAGCGGTGGCCAGTAGTGCCGATGATATTAAAGTACGTATCAACCTGAAGGAAATCGGGCTTCCGCCTGAAACATTTGATGGCTTGGTGAACGGGGACATGATCGGGAACCTGAAACCAGCACCCGATATCTTCTTACAAGCCGCTTACTTGATTGACTGCAAAATTAAAGAATGCCTGGTAGTAGAAGATGCCGTGAACGGGATAAAAGCCGGTAAAAAAGCCGGGGCTAAAGTCCTTGCCCTTACCACTAGTTTCCCGGAAAAAGACTTGCAGGAAGCCGACTGGATCGCGGACAACCTGGCCAATGCCCCAGTTGATGTACTGGAATGGTAAGAAAAACATACCCCAACTTTGAAAGACAATGACTATCTGCCTGCTCCGGCAGCAAGCTGGTTTGGAAGACAAAAATACTTAAGGTTTAATATTATACAAGACAATAATAATTCCGGTTATCAATAAATTATCTTGTCAAACATTATCAATAAAGTACAAAAAACATTTATACCATGAAAATCACGAGGCAACAAATCGACTCCTTCCTTGACGGGAAAAAAATGGCCATGGTGGGCGTTTCCAGGAACCCGAAAAAATTTGGCTACCAAATTTTTGATGAACTGACCAGGAAAGGTTTCATGGTTTACCCCGTGAACCCCGAGGCCAGCGAAATTAATGGCGTGATGAGTTTTAAGGACATCGCTGCCCTTCCCGAGGATGTGGAGAACCTGTATATCGTAACCCCAAAGGAACAAACTGAAAAAGTAATCGAAGATGCTGCCAGGAGGGGCATTAAGAAAATTTGGATACAACAGATGAGCGACACCCCCGAGGCCCTAGAGAAAGCAAAAGAAGCCCAAATGGACGTGATTCATGGAAAATGCATGATGATGTTTGCACAGCCTGTGAAAGGCATACATAAATTTCACCGGGGATTCGTGAAATTTTTCGGGGCATTGCCCAAGTAAGCTTTTCGGTTCATGTTCGTGCATGAAACACCCGGAAAAAATACTGCCATTTTTAAGAAAAATTTATAGAGGTAAAAACCTGCCACAAAGCTAAGCTGACCGGCCAGGAAAAGGATTTTTACTTATCCCGGGGGAGGCCAGGCCGGGGCAAGTATAAAAACCATGGGAAAGTATGGCATAGTCATTTCCTGGAAAGGTATTATTTTTACACACGATAAATAAAAACCGTGTATGAACTTTCCAAAACAAATAGCTGTTAGACTAACACCAAACCATTAAAAATTATAAATCATGGAATACAGACAACTAGGTAACAGCGATTTAAATCTAACATCAATCATATTTGGGGCGTGGGCCATTGGTGGTTGGATGTGGGGCGGTGCCGATAAGAAAGAAGGCGTGAAAGCCGTAGAAAAAGCATTAGACCTCGGGATAACCACCATTGACACGGCCGCTATCTATGGTTTTGGACAAAGTGAAAAACTGGTAGCCCAGGCCATCAAGGGCAAGCGAGACAAGGTGCAATTGCTCACCAAATTTGGCCTGCGTTGGGACACCACCGGGGGCGAGTTTTATTTTCATAGCCAAGACAACGAGGGCAAGCCATTAGACATATACAAGCTGGCCTCGAAAGAAAGCATCATCAAGGAATGCGAGGACAGCTTGAAACGGCTCAACACGGATTACATTGACCTGTACCAGATGCACTGGCCTAACCAGGCCAACCCGTTAGAGGAAAGCATGGAAGCATTGGGCCAACTAATCAAAGATGGCAAAATAAGGTACGCGGGGGTCAGCAATTTTTCTACCGAACAATTAAGAGAGGCCTTGAAAACAGCGCCCGTGGTTTCGAACCAGCTACCCTACAGCATGGTAAAACGGGACATTGAAGACAAGCTCGTCCCTTTTTGTCAGGAAAACAACATTGGCATCCTGGCCTATAGCCCGATGCAAAGGGGCATTTTAACCGGGAAAATGAAAAAAGGCTATCAATTTAATGAAGGGGATACACGGCCCAACATGCCCCATTACAAGGAACCAAACTTTTCCCGTATCAACAGTTTTTTAGATAAAATCAAACCCATTGCTGATAATCGGGACATTACCCTGGCCCAACTGGTATTAAACTGGACCATTCAACAAGATGGCATCACGGCCGCGCTGGCCGGTAGCCGGAACCCCGAACAAATTAGCGATAATGCCCAAGCGGGCGAATTTATGCTGGACAAAAGGGAATTAAGTGCTATAAAGGAACATTTAAACAATTTACAATTGGAAAATAAACACGAATGAATGAATTAAAAAACTTTCCCCAACCCGGGGACTTGGGAAAAGAATATCCCGTGGTAACCGACATCCTAAACGTGAACGGGCATTTGCATACCCCTTTTTCTTTTAGCGCTTTCGAAAATATCGAGCAAATTTTTTCACTGGCACGTGAAGAAAACCTGAAAGTAGCCGGTATCAATGATTTTTACGTGATGGACGGCTACCCCGATTTTTATCTTCATAGCAAGAAAAACAAGGTCTTCCCCTTGTTCAATATTGAGTTTATTAGCTTGTTAAAAGAATTCCAGGAAAGCAACGTGCGGGTAAATGATCCTAATAACCCGGGTCGCACATATTTTAGCGGCAAGGGGCTTGATTTCCCCACGCGGGCCCCGGAAGGCACCTTGGACAAACTAAACACCCTGAAAAAAGAAAGCCTGCGGCAGGTGAAAGAAATGACCAAGAAGGCCAACCAGCACCTGGAAAAGGTGAATGCCGGGTTTTCCCTGGATTTTGACGGGATAAAGTCAACATTTGCCCGTGAGCTGGTACGGGAAAGGCACATCGCCAAGGCCATCCGTGAAAAAATATTTGAAACATACCCGGGCGATCCAGAAAGAACAGCAGCCTTTACCCGGGTTTTCTCGGGAACGGCCCCTGTTTCGCCATTGGACGATATCCCGGCCCTGGAGAACGAGGTGCGATCTAAGCTTTTAAAATCAGGCGGTGCTGCATACGTGGAAGAAGACCCGGAAGCCTTCCTGCCCACGGCCAACGTTATCGAAATCATTAAAGACCTGGGTGGTATACCTTGTTATCCCGTGCTACTTGACGACAAAAACGGCAATTATACCGATTTTGAAGAAAACTGGGACAAGATGCACGATAAACTGTTATCCATGCAGGTAGGTTGCATTGAATTAATCCCCAATCGCAATAGTTTTGAAGAATTGAATAAATTTGTCCGGTATTTCGAGGAAAAAGGCTTCGTGATAAGCTTTGGAACCGAGCACAATACACCCGCCCTCATCCCGCTTACCGTGGTTTGCCGGGATCGTGAACTGGATAGTTATCTCCAGGAGGTCAACTACAAGGGGGCATGCGTGATCGCGGCCCACCAGTACTACCGTGCC
>CAZKIR010000108.1:0-10750 GCA_964552835.1 uncultured Bacteroidales bacterium | reverse complement strand
TAATTTCACAAAAATAATAAGTCCATATATTTGTTTCTCTGTAAACTTTTTATACTTTTGCATCCCCAAGAATTTTAAATGATTAAAAATATACAAAATGTACGCGATTGTTGATATAGCCGGACAGCAATTCAAGGTTGAAAAAGAACAAGAATTGTTCGTTAACCGTCTCGATGCAGACGAAGGGGCAAATATTGAATTTGATAAAGTCCTTTTAATTGATGACGAAGGAAAAGTGAAGGTGGGCAAACCCAATATCAAGGATGCCAAGGTATCAGCCAAGGTCATTAACCACTTGAAAGGTGACAAAGTACTTGTTTTCAAGAAAAAGAGAAGAAAAGGGTACCAAAAAATGAACGGTTTCCGTTCCCAGCTTTCAAAAATTCAAATTGAAGAAATTACTACTGCATAAATAGAAAAAACAGATAGATATGGCACATAAAAAAGGAGCAGGAAGTTCACGAAATGGCCGCGAATCGGAAAGCAAACGATTAGGGATTAAACTATTTGGCGGGCAACAAGCCAAGGCCGGCAACATTATCGTTCGGCAAAGGGGCACGAAACACCACCCCGGTGAAAACGTTGGAATTGGTAAAGATGATACCCTATTTGCCCTTGCCGATGGGGTAGTAGCTTTTCGGAAAAGACAAAAAAACAGGTCATACGTGTCAATAGAACCGGTTAAAGAATAAAGCTTTGTTCATTAACAAGAGTTAAATCTCCTGATCTTTGCCCTGTTGTGGTGAGGGATCAGGAGTTTTTTTTTGCCCTGCCCCATGCAGGGGTGAAAGAATTCATTAATTTTACAAGATAAAAATATACCATCATGCTCACGGTACCATATATTAAAGAACACAAGGAAGAAGTTATCAAGCGCCTGCTTGTAAAGGGCTTTGCCCAGGAAGAAATAATCGAAAAGATTATCACGCTTGACGAGGAAAGAAGGAAAAGCCAGCAGGAACTGGATTCGAAGCAGGCCGAAATGAACCGGATATCGAAAGAAATTGGCCAACTGTTTAAAGAAGGTAAAAAAGAAGAAGCCAACAAGGCCAAAGAGCTTACCGGGCAACTAAAAGAAGAAATTAAGCAAGGCAATGCCCGCGCGGGGCAAATTGATCAAGAGCTGCGCGAAAACCTCCTGAACGTGCCTAACCTACCCCATGAATCAGTACCCGTGGGAAAAAGTGAAGACGACAACGAGGAAGTAAAAGTTGGGGGACGTGTGCCCGAGCTTTATGATAAGGCCAAGCCCCATTGGGAACTGGCAAAAAAATACGAGCTGATTGATTTTGACCTTGGCAACAAGATTACCGGGGCTGGATTTCCCGTGTACAAGGGCAAAGGGGCTAAATTGCAAAGGGCCTTGATCAGTTATTTCCTGGATCAGGCCATCGAGGCAGGCTACCAGGAGGTAATGCCACCCTTGTTGGTAAACGAGGATTCAGGCTATGGTACCGGGCAATTACCGGATAAAGAAGGCCAAATGTATGGTTTAACGGACGAAAAGTACTTTTTAATCCCCACGGCCGAGGTGCCCGTGACCAACCTGTATCGCGAGACGATCCTATCGGCTGAACATTTTCCTGTTAAAAATACCGCCTATACCCCTTGTTTTAGGCGAGAGGCCGGGTCGTACGGCAAAGACGTGCGGGGATTAAACCGCTTGCACCAGTTCGACAAAGTAGAGATCGTGCAAATCCAGCACCCCGACAAATCCTACGAAACCCTGGACGAGATGGTGGCCCACGTGGAAATGCTGGTAAAAAGCCTAGAACTACCATACCGGATCATGCGCCTTTGTGGTGCCGACCTGGGTTTCGCCTCAGCCTTGACCTATGATTTTGAAGTGTATTCCGTGGCCCAGAAAAAATGGTTGGAAGTAAGCTCTGTTTCCAATTTCGAGTCTTTTCAGGCCAACCGGTTAAAACTACGGTTTAAAGAAGCGGGCGGGAAACGTACTAAACTGGCCCATACCCTGAACGGGAGCGCCCTGGCATTGCCGCGGGTTTTGGCCGCCTTGCTCGAAAACAACCAAACGGCCGAAGGGATTAAAGTGCCATCAATTCTCGTGCCCTATGCCGGTTTTGATATCATCGAGTAACCCAAGCCTGTGAAGCCAGGATTAAACAAATTTTTTTTGATAAGGTTAATATCAAATGAACGAGCCTTCACGAAAAGCAGCTTGGTATGCAGGTTTGGCCATTTTCTTCTGGTCTACCGTGGCCACTGCTTTCAAGCTGGGCTTACGGGAGGTAACCCCTTTCCAGTTGATCCTTTTTGCTTCCCTTTTTTCCACCTTGGTATTTGCTGTTTTGCTGTTAGCAAGGGGAAAGCTGGAAAAGGCTTTCTCCGGGGATAAAAAAAGCCTTTCGCGTTCACTGTTGCTAGGCTTGTTAAACCCCTTCCTTTACTATTTGATTCTTTTTAAAGCGTATAATATTTTACCCGCGCAGGTGGCCCAACCCCTGAATTTTACCTGGCCCCTGGTCTTGGTCGTACTGGGCGTCCCACTGATGGGGCGGAAACTTTCCCCACGGGCCGTGTTCGCGTTGCTTATCTCGTTTACCGGGGTCCTTTTCATTGCTTCCAAGGGCGGTTTTACCGGATCGTCCTGGGCCAACCCGTTGGGCGTGGGATTAGCATTGATCAGCACGCTGGTATGGTCCTTCTTTTGGATCATGAACATGAAGGATGAGCGGGAAGAGAGCATAAAATTGTTTTTAAATTTTTTTTCCGGGTCTTTTTTCCTGATCCTGGTTTCTTTTCTGGTGCCCGGTGCCTGGCAGGTATCCATGAAAGGCCTTGCCCTTTGCGCCTACACGGGCCTGTTCGAGATGGGCATCACTTTCGTTTTTTGGCTCAAGGCATTGCAGTTAGCCGAAAAAACAGAAAAAATAAGCAACTTGATTTATCTTACCCCCTTTTTATCGTTGGTGTTTATCCATTTTGTCCTTCACGAGCCCCTTTATTACACGACCTTCATTGGCCTCTTTTTGATCGTGACAGGGATATTTTTACAGCAATCACGAGAAAAAAAATAGAAAAATTCATTCAGTACTTGTTAAAACTGATTTTTTTGTCAATGGCTTGGCGACAATCAGCCTAAAACAAATCAATAGCTAAGATAAGTTAGGCTGGGCAATCGCCTGGATCAATTCATTTAACTTTTCTTCCAGTGTATTATATGAAAAATATTTCTTGCCAAGCCCGAAATTATATTCCCCGATCTCGCGGTTCAAATCCTTGTTATAGATAATTTCTTCCATCTGCTTAACAGCCTGATCCGTAAGGTTTTCCTCTTCAATCATCACGGTTTTAAAACCTTTGCTGCCAATATCTGGCCAGTAAACGGGTTTATAGTTGTTCACGAAAACGGGGGTTTTGGCGAGTACGGCCTCCACGAAGGCATTGCCAAACCCCTCGTAGGTGCTAAAATACGTGCAGGCACGGGCATGGGCATAAGCATCAGACAAGGAATACAATTTTACATGATGGTCTTTTTGTCCCTTGTTGCTTATCAGGTGTGAAGCAAAAATTACTTGTTTATTTAGTCTTAGCTCGTGAACCAAGTTCATCAGTTTCTGGTAATACTTATTGCCCTGGTCGTCGGCATAATTGCCGGTAATAATCAATTTTATTTTCTTGTTCCCGAGCCTCTTCACGAGCTCTATGGCTGTTTCAATTCCTTTGCGTTCCACGATACGGGTAATCTGGAACAAAAGAATATCATCTTCTTTCACGCCCAGGTTACAGGGCAAATCCTTGTTTTCAGGACTTAATTCCCCGTAAGGCTGGTCAAAATCCATCACGTTGGGCACCACGATGGAATTTCGTTGAAACTTATCCCTCAGGGTATCCTGGGCCGGGGTATTTATCACCGCGTGAATTACATTGGGCAAGCACAAGGGAAAGGTTTCTTCCACCAGCTTATTAATTTCCGGGTGGGGCGATACGTATCGCGAGCCCCTTTCCCAGGCAAAATCATGATCATGGGTAATGGTAGGGAGCCCCAGTCGTTGCACGGCTTTTTTTACCCCCAGCCCCATTTCCAGGTGGGCCGGCAGGGCCGAGGCATTTTCTGAAATTAACAAATCAAGCTTGTTCTCTTTTGCCCATATAAGAATTTGCTCGTATATAATTTTTGAATAGAGATCAATGTGCTCCATCAACTCTTCTATATTGGCATCCGGGTGGTGAAAGGCTTTTTTTTGGCCCCAGAAGCTCTCGGGCGAGAAAAATGACATCTCGGGCACCAACGTATCACGTTCAGTATTTAACTTGCGCCCCTCGAATTGGCCTGATATAATATAGATTTCATGACCCATTCGTTCCAGTACTTCTATCCATTTCTCGGTTTCCAGGGCTACCCCGTCAACCCCACCAATCCGGCCTATGATAATTCCTATTTTCATATTTTAAACCTGATAATCATAATATTACGAAAATATCAAGGGGTCTTGTCTCATCAAAAGATTATCAAAATTGATAAAAAAAATACAATAGCAAATTAGAAAAAACCAATCGATTCCCTCAGCGACATGGTAGTTTCTCCAATTTTATGCCCACCGCAATACAGGCCGATAGCATAGGTGCCCTCGATCAATTCCTCCTGTTTGCTGTCATAATAGATGCACACGTCCAGGTCCTGGTTCTCGTATTGTACCTCCCGGCTGGCCGAGTATACCATTTTCCTATCATGAAAAGAGAAAATATTATCTTTTGAATTGGTCAGTAAAATGCTGTCGGGCCGTAAAACACGGAGGTATATCTCGCGTTTGCCCGGTTCGGCCACGGTGTTCTCGCGTACGGTAAAGCAAACCCGTAATTTTTCAATTTTATTGATCTTGTCTTTTTCTTTCGCGCGATCGTTCACCCCGATGGCCACGATATTCTTGGCTGCAAGAATGCCAGCTTTTTCTACCTTCTCGGTCAATTCCTCCTTAATTTCTTTCTCGACAGCCAATGTTTCCTCGACAGATTTCAACCGGGTTTTTACTTCCAGGTTCTCGGCCCGGAGCATTTCGTTGCTACGGTTTAACGAATCAATCTGCACGATATAACTTTTCATGATGTCGCGCAGGGTTTTTAGCTCGTTCTTGTATTTTTGGATAATTTGCGCGTTGGTTTTCTTTATGGTATTGATATCATTAATCATTTTCTGGATTTCAACTTGCCTTTGCACGAGCTGCAAATTGATGCTGTCATTTTCTGTTTTTAGATCAGAATAATCTTCTGATAATTCTTGAAATTCACCAATAAGTTCAATTTTCTCGTTGTATATTTTTTCTGTCTCTTGTTTCTGGGTATAATACAAGTAACCGAGAAAACCCAGCCCGAGGATCAACACCACCAGGATTACTATTAGCAAGATGGTGATTTTAGAATTTTTTTTCTTCCCGGCTTGGGGCATATCTTGTTGTTCTTGTTTTTCTTGTTCTTCCATTTCACGTGGTTTTATAAATACCTGACAAAAATATTACAAAATTAAACACTATAAAGAACTGAACCCGGAATTTTTACCAGGAGGCACCTATTTCCTTGCCGGAAATTCCTGCAGCAGGGAGTCCAGCTTGGCCATTCCGGAGGTAACCAGCCAAGCTTCCTCGCGGAGGCCGGGGCCAAGTTCTGCCCATCCCTCCTTGAGTTTTGCCGTATCAAATACATGCCGGGTAAAAAGACTATCTTTCTTCACGAAAAAATAAGATTGTCCGCGTGCCGTATACAATGCACGCCCAGCTACCCGTGCGGCCATGGAACTATCTTCTTTTATCCTTGCCTTCACCTGCAAACCCGGCATCAATCTTTCTTGCCCGGGTAGTTCAACAAACACGGCAACCATATTATTTTGTTTTTTCGCGTACTGCCCCATGCCCGTAACCTTCCCGGTGAAGGCCCTGGAGGTGTCACTGTCCAATTGAAATTGAACAAGGCTTCCCTGATCCAGCTTCTTCATGTCAATATAAGGAACGGCCAGTTCCACGTAAATATTATTCGGGTTTATAATCTGGCAAATGTAGCCATCATCACCAATATATTGGCCAATGGTAGCTTTTACATCAAATACCTGGCCGCTTACCGGGGCATACACGGGAACCGTGCTTTTTATCCTGGAAGGTTTTACTTCTCCCGGGTCAAGGTGGATTAGTTTAAGCCTTTCTGCTATACTTTTAACCCTCGATTCCAAAATTTCAAAACCCGCTTTGCTTTCTTGCATTCGCTTGATCGAAGCGGCGTTTTCCAGTGCCAGCTCGCCCTGCCGTTTGTATTCTGCACGGTTAAACGCGTACTCGTGCTGTGCTTCAAGGTATTCTTGTTGTAATTTTATATAACTGTGATGCTGCAAGGTGGCCAACAACTTTCCTTTTTTCACGATTTGTCCTTCCCGGCAGTAAATTTTTACCACCTGTCCCCCCATGGCAGGGCTTACCATTGATTTGCCGCTGGGCAAGGCATGAATTAACCCCTTCAAGGGAAAAAACTTGTTCATGGGCTTTAACTGGGCCAAGACGGCACTAATGGAAAACTTGTTTTGCAGTTCATGGCTTACCACGAGCGTGCTCTCGTTAATGGCATACACCTCTTCCGGCGAAGGTTTATCTTCATTTTCTGGCCCGGCGCAACTTGCCAGGGCTATGGCCATAAAATATATATACTTTTTCATGCTTAATGGTTTTTAGGAACATGGGCATCCAGTTCGATAACAGCTTGGTTTACACGATTTATCATTTCCAGGTATTGCAAGCGGGCACTCGTGTACATGTCCATGCTTTGCAGGTAATCGTCAAAATCTATTGTCTCAGCCTTGTGCTGCTTTTCGGCCGTGGCCTTGATGGCCAGGGCGCTGGGCAAAAGGGCTTCCCGGTAATGCGCTAGCTGTTGCCATAGGTTCCGGGCCTGGAACAACAAGAGCTCGAAGGCTTGTTTTCCTGACAAGAATTTATCTTCTCCCCCTGTTAATCCGTTTCCCGGAAAAGTTACATTCATGTATTGTTCCCCGGAAAAGGGCAACAGTGGCAGGGAATCATGGGGCAAAACAAAATCCTCCCGGCTGCCCATGGTTTTTTTTAACCGTTGCAAGCAGGCCCAATACGCGTTTTTCGCCTCAAGGTATTCATTTTTTTTGCTTGCTGCCCGGACCAGTACTTTGTTTTTTTCAAGCCAATCGATTTCGCCCAGCTTGTATTGCAAGTTCGTTCTTTTAGCCCATTCCTGGTACAAGGTATTTTGCCCGTGCAACAGATCAGCCTCTTGCAAATGAAACGCGCACTGGTAATAGCAAGATTTGACTGTTTTTACCAGTAAAGCCGTATCCCCTTTTCCCTGGTGGGAAGCAAGGGCTTGCCTGGTGGCCATTTCCAGGTATAATTTTTCGAACCCCTGCTGGCAAAAACCAGGGCGGATCAACATGATAAAAAACAAGGGCAAGTAAAAAAAACATGGACCAAAAATCAATAATTTCATCGCGTTATAAATTATGTGACAAAGAAAAAGATAAATTTAGCATAAAGCAACTAGACAAAAAAATTCCTTAATTGGGACATATTATAACCCAAACCAATTTTTCTCCGTTAAATGCTTTATTAACTAAAGAATTTATTGTATTTTACCAATCTCGAATTTTTATTGGCTTTCAAAAAATCATTTTTATGTCATTGGAACAAAAGCGGGACAAAAAAAATGCCGAAGAAAATATGCATGATATCCCTGTTACCGACGGGTTAATCGTGGTGGGCATTGGCGGTTCCACGGGTGGAGAAGCTTCCTTGTACAAGTTTTTTCAAGAAGTATCAGAAAACGATAAAATATCTTACGTGGTGATCATGGCCTACTTCAAATCATACGGTAAGAAATTTATTGATCACCTGCAAAAAATTAGTAAACTTCCAGTAAAAACCATCACGGATGGCCAGCAAATCATGGCAAATACCGTACACGTGATCCCCTCGGATAAGGACGTGGCGATGCAAGGCAATGTTTTGGAACTCCATGAGCCCCTTATTTTTCAAGGTTTGCGCTTGCCCATAGATTTTTTCTTCCGGTCACTGGCCCACGTGAAAAAAGAAAAATCCGTGGGGATTATTTTTTCAGGAAAAGGGACGGATGGCACCCTGGGCATAAAAGAGATCAAAGAACACGGGGGCATGGTCATGGTGCAAGAACCCGAAACAGCCGAGTTGGAACAGATGCCCCAGCATGCTGTTGCTACCGGTATAGCCGATTACCTATTGCCGCCGGGGGATATACCTGCCGTGCTTTTCAAGTACATTCAAAAAACCCTTTTTATTTTAAGCGAAATCCGAAAAAGCAAAAACCGGATCGCTTTCTCGGATGAAAATATCCAACGGGTACTGCACCTGCTGGCCGCCCACACGGGCCATGATTTCACCTTTTATAAAAGCAACACCCTAATTCGCCGGCTCACGCGCCGGCTCACGGTAAACAAATATCCCGACCTGGATGGTTATATCAGTTTCCTGGAAAAAAACCCGCGAGAAATAAATTTTCTTTTTAATGAATTATTGATCGGGGTAACCAACTTTTTCAGGGATGGTACCCCCTTCGAGTTTTTAGAAAAGAAGATAGTCCCCGAGCTGTTCAAGAAACCCGCGGATGTACCGGTACGCTTATGGATACCGGCCTGTTCCACGGGCGAGGAAGCTTACAGCCTGGCCATGCTATTGCACCATTACCGGCAGAAGGTGAAAAAGGATCACGAGATAAAAATATTTGCCTCGGATATTGATAATTATGCCATAAACCAGGCCCGTTACGGCCTATACCCCGAAAGCATTGCCGCTGATGTCCCCCCCAAGCTGTTATCTGCCTATTTCGAGAAAAAACAAAGCCATTACGAAATTATCCCGGAAATAAGGGAAATGATCGTGTTTGCCATACAAAGCTTGATTAAAGACCCCCCTTACAGCCGGATGGATTTAATTAGCTGCCGTAATCTCCTGATTTATTTTGACAATAACTTGCAAAAAAAAGTCCTTGACATGCTCCATTTCTCGCTTTTGCCCGAGGGCTACCTCTTGCTGGGCAATTCCGAGAACATTAACTTGCGGAACACCCATTTTAAAACCGTGGGGAAAAACGAAAAAATATTCCAAAAAATCGACGTGCAACCAACCCACCGATCCTTGAACATACCCAGGATTGAATCCATCAAGGAAAATATCCAGGCACGAGATGAACTCGTGAAACCCCCGTTTTCCTTAAAACAAATAACCGAACAAAAATTACTGGAAAACCATACCCCGGATTCCCTCTTGATAAACGGGGAAGGTGAAATATTATACATTCATGGCAAAACCGATAAATACCTCGAGCAAATTACCGGGGTGCCCACGCAAAACATTTTAAAAATGGCCCGCGAAGGCTTACGGATACCCTTGTCTAACGCTATCCGTAAAATAAAGCTCGAGAACGCGCGGATGATTAGCGAGGTGGCCAAGTACAAGTACCAGGAAACCTACAAGTTTGTATTCCTGAAAGTGCAAAAAGTGAACAATAATAGCCACGAACAAGGTTTTATTTTGGTAAGCTTGCAAGACATGGATTCGATTTTTTCCATGGCTACCGAATCCATAGGAAACCCGGAAAAAAAAGCATCCAGAGAAGACACCAGGATCATCGAGATGGAGAGGGAACTAAAAATTACACAGGATTTCCTGCAATCGACCATCGAAGAATTGGAAACCTCGAACGAGGAGTTAAAAACCTCTTACGAGGAAGCCCAGTCGGCCAACGAGGAAATGCACAGCGTGAACGAGGAACTGGAAACCTCCAAGGAAGAACTGCAATCGGCCAACGAGGAACTCATTACCCTTAACAATGAACTGCAAGATAAAATTGACGAACTGGTCAAGCTTAACAACGACATGAACAACTTGTTAACTTGCACTGAAATAGGAATCGTTTTCCTGGACGCCGGCTTCCATATCTCGCGATTTACACCTTCCGTGAAAAGCGTGATAAACATCATGCCCAGTGACATTGGCAGGCCTATACAACATATATCCACCAACCTGGAAGTGCACAATTTGGTTGAAAAAGCAGTAGAAGTGATGGAAAATAAACGGGTGGAAGAAGAAGAGGTGAAAACCATGGATGGCAAGCATTACTGGCAACGCGTGTTACCATACAAAACCATGGACAATAAGGTAGACGGGGTGGTATTGACTTTTACCGATATATCGAAACAAAAAGTGGCCGAGGAAAAATTCCGGTCAGCTTTTCAAACCGCGCCCGATGCTGTTACCCTTAACCGCCTGAAGGACGGGCTTTACACGGATGTCAACAAGGGGTTTGAAAACCTCACGGGTTATTCCCGATCAGAAGTGATGGGAAAGACCTCTCACGATATTAAAATATGGTATGATTACAATGACCGGAAAAGAATGACGCTTTTACTCCAGGAAAAAGGCATCGTGCAAAATTTTGAAGCAACTTTTGTTAACAAGAAAGGCCAAAAGATCCCTGGTTTCATGTCGGCCAATATCGTGACCATTCAAGATGAAAAATACATCCTGGCCATTACACGGGATATTTCGGAAATAAAGAAAAACCAGGAAAAAATCAGGGAAAACGAATTCTTGCTCAAGCAATTTCAAAAAATTGGAAGGATCGGGGGTTGGGAAATAGACGTTTTTAACGGTAAATTGCACCTGACCGAGGAAGTATATGATATCTTCAGGAACCCGGGCGAACCGATTGCTTACATTTCTGATATATACCCCTATTTCTCGAA
>CAZKIR010000107.1:0-10800 GCA_964552835.1 uncultured Bacteroidales bacterium | reverse complement strand
GTGCTGTAAAGGGGTAAGCAACAAATTCAAGGGATCGTTATCAAAATCAGCGTGTTTTAAAGGGGAAAAATCATATAAAATTTTTTGTAAAGGCGCGGGGAAAAGCCCTGTATCAAGTTCAGATATCAAAACATGGGGGGATTTTTCATTGTTTGTATCATATAATTGCTTGGCCTTCATTCTTTTTCCTTTAATATTATAGGTTTTATATAGGCTATAACCGTAATTTTCAAAAAATCCTTCGAGCGTGGCCATCCCGTTGTCAGTTGTGCTAACCGTCCGGAAAGCAATATGATCAATAACAATATTATCTTTTTTCCGCAGTAATTTTTGTAACCTTTCGGCAGAAGGGTTATACGCGGAAAAATGTTTCCATAATATGTCAACTAACCTGTTGGTGATCATTTTATTTATAGGGTGCAATGTTTATTTATGACAAACATAAATCTACAGGAATTGTTTTATGTATTTAGGAATTTTCGACTGAATAAATTTACAAATAATTCTCCAATAAAAAAAAATGATTTTAATCATATTTTTTTCATGCCCTGTTTGCCGGATTTTCTGTAATTTTGAGTCCTCTAAGCAAATTTATTAATAAAATTATATAAATCAATGGATTTACTTGATAAAATCAAACATAAAGCTAAAAAAAAGCAAAGGCATATTGTTTTGCCCGAGGGATTAGAAGAACGGACTTTACAAGCCGCGGATATCCTTCTCAAGGAAAATATCGTGGCGGTTACCTTGCTGGGCAATCCTGACAAGATTGAAAAAAAAGGCAATGAACTGGGATTAAAAAACCTTTCCGGGGCCCGTTTAATCGATCCGGAAAATCACACCAATAAAGAAGAATACATTGATATACTAGTTGAATTGCGAAAGAAAAAAGGGCTAAGCAGGGAAAATGCCGTTAAATTGATAGAGGACCCGCTTTACCTGGCCACCATGATGATAAAAAACAATGATGCAGACGGGGAAGTAGCCGGTGCCATGAACGCGACAGGGGATGTTTTGCGACCAGCCTTCCAGATAGTGAAAACAAAACCAGGAATAAGCGTGGTATCGGGGGCATTTATCATGATATTAAAAGATAAGGATTTTGGGGAGGAAGGCGTGATGGTTTTTGCCGATTGTGCCGTACACCCCGATCCCAATGCACAGGAGTTGGCCGAGATAGCCATTGCTACTGCCGGGACGGCCCAGCACATTGCCGGGCTGGATCCACGGGTAGCCATGCTTAGTTTTTCGACCAAGGGCAGTGCCAAACATGAAATGGTAGAAAAAGTGATCGAAGCCACCCGTAAAGCCAAGGAGATGGCCCCCTTTTTAAAGATTGACGGGGAACTGCAGGCCGATGCAGCCATTGTCCCTTCCGTGGGCAAATCAAAAGCACCGGGAAGCAATATAGCCGGCAAGGCCAATGTCTTGGTATTTCCCAGTTTAGAAGCAGGTAATATAGCCTATAAACTGGTACAAAGAATGGCCGGTGCCATGGCCGTGGGGCCCGTGTTGCAAGGTATGGCCGCACCGATAAATGATTTATCCCGTGGCTGTTCCGTTGAGGATATCGTTAATACCGTGGCCATTACAGCTACACAAGTGGAAGATTAACTTGATTTACTCATTATAAATATTAAAGTATAAAAAAAATGTCGAACGTACCTGTTGAACCAATTGAAAAGTACGCGCTCAGTAAAAAGGATAAACCCAAGATTCTATTCTCGAAAGTAGGTATCGTGGGTTGTGGCTCCACGGGCCAAAGCATTGCCCGGCTGATTAGCCAACATGGCATGGAAGTGGTTTTTATAGAGCTTAATGAACAAGCTGTGAAAGCAGCTTATGAAGGAATTGAAAGGGAACTGGATGTCCAGATAGATCACTGGGGCATGACCGAGGGCGAAAAGAAAGCCATCCTGCAAAGAATACAGGGCCATACCAATTACAAGTACCTGGCCGGTTGCGACCTCGTTATCGAGTCCATCCTTTCAAAACATCGCGAGTACAGCGTTGATGTCCGGAAAGCGGTTTTTAAAAATATTGAGCAACACGTTTCGCCCCAGGCCATTATTGCCACGAACTCTACTACTCTTGTTATTACCGAGTTGTCTTCTGAACTCGAGCACAAGGAACGTTGCGTGAGCGTGCATTTTATTTCCAGTTTGCCTGATAGCCGTATCGTGGAAGTAGTAAGGGGCCTTTATACCTCCGAAGAAACCTATAATAATATCAAAAAATTTATCAAGTTGATTGGCAAGCGAAGCATCCCCGTGGAGGAATCTCCCGGGTTGATCAGCGTTCGCATGTTCGTTCCAATTATTAACGAGGCTTGTGAAATACTAATGGAGGGTGTTGGTAAGATGACAGATATTGATCACATCATGCGGACCGGGCTAGGCCTTTCACTGGGGCCTTTCGAGATGTCTGATAAAGTAGGCCTTGACAAGGTGCTTCGCTGGATGGACAACCTTTACCAGGAATTCGGGGATATCAAGTACAAGGCATCACCCCTGATCAAGCGACTGGTAAGGGCCAACCAACTTGGCCGGAAAACCCGGAAAGGCTTTTACGAGTACGATGAAGACGGAAAAAAAATATGCAAATAATCTATAGAACCCAAATTTTACTATACTCATGAAAATATTAGTCCTGAACTGTGGAAGTTCATCTATCAAATACCAACTTTTTGACATGGACAAAACCTTGGTCATGGCCAAGGGAATTGTTGAAAAGGTAGGCATGAAAGGTTCCTTTTTAAAGCACGAGAAGGAAGACGGCTCGAAAGTGCGTTTCGAGGGCGAAATTCTCGATCACCAAACCGGCATCGAATACATCCTGGGGGTTATGACTAGCGATAAGCACGGGTGCCTGAAAGACCTTGACGATATTGACGCCGTGGGCCACCGGTGCGTGCACGGTGGTGAAAAATTCAGCGAAAGCGTGCTGATTACCCAAGAAGTATACGAA
The DNA here is from genome assembly GCA_964552835.1 of uncultured Bacteroidales bacterium. Lineage (GTDB taxonomy): Bacteria > Bacteroidota > Bacteroidia > Bacteroidales > CAYFUP01 > CAZKIR01. The sequence goes on along the minus strand of CAZKIR010000107.1, from coordinate 7,833 downwards.
ACCATGCAAGAAGTGACCGATTTGGCCCCCCTGCACAACCCGGCCAACCTGAAAGGGATTGATGCCATGAGCGATTTGGTTGAAAACGTGCCACAAGTTGCCGTTTTCGACACGGCTTTTCATCAAACCATGCCCGAGCATGCTTACATGTATGCTATCCCATATTCCTTGTACAAGAAATACGGTATCCGGCGTTACGGGTTCCACGGTACCAGCCACCGGTATATCTCTAAAAGAGCTTGCGATTTTTTAGGCGTGGATATCAAAGATATGAAAATTATAACCTGCCACTTGGGCAACGGGGCGTCCATGACCGCTATTCGCGATGGTGTTTCCGTGGACACCAGCATGGGGCTTACCCCGGTTGAAGGGCTTATGATGGGCACCCGTACGGGTGACCTGGACCTGGGGGTGCTAACCTATATCATGAACAAGGAAGAAATTAACTTGCAAGCTGCCAATACATTGATTAACAAGCATAGTGGCGTGCTTGGCGTGACGGGTATTTCTTCTGACATGCGCGAAGTAGAAGAAGAAGCATGGAAAAATGGCAACCAGCGGGCACAACTTGGCCTGGACATGTATTTTTACCGGGTAAAAAAATATATCGGTTCTTACGCTGCCGCCATGGGCGGGGTTGATTTAATTATTTTCTCTGGTGGAATTGGCGAAAACGGCCCGGAGACCCGCGAAATCGTATGCCAGGGGCTCGACTTCCTGGGAGTAGAGTTTGATGTAGAAAAAAATCACGGTTTAAGGGGAAAAGAAGCCATTATCAGCACGCAAAACTCGAAGGTGAAGGTAATGGTAGTGCCAACCAACGAGGAACTTGTTATTGCACGGGATACCCGGGAAATCGTGAAAGAATCGAAATAACTTACCATGGCGCCCCTTCGCGGGGCGCTATCTTTTTCTTTCCAGCACATGGCTACTACCTACTGCATGGGGACAGTTTCCAAATAGTATGCATATTCTTGATGGTTTTAGTGCTACTTTTCTCTTTTCGCGAAACCTGAACCCTGGTATTCTTCCCTTTTTATTTCGTGGTAATTGAAAAATAATAGCATTTTTTTTCAAAAACAGCTTTTTATTGCAACCAATAAGAAAGAACTATAGATCTTTAATTAATAATTAATGTAAAACAAAAAGAACTATTATGAAAACAAGAATTATTGAAGCATTAGCATTATTATTGCTTATTTCATCGGGTTTATTTTTTAGTTGCTCCGATGATGACTCGAGGAGTTTTCCGGCCTATCCAATCAATCTTCAAGCAGAGCTAGACTCTGCCGGAACCGGTGACGTGACAATAACCTGGGATAAAGTACGGGATGCCTACAGTTATAATATTTACCGTGCAACCAGTCCCGATGGTGAATATAAAAAAGTGTATAATGCAATTGGTGAAAAACACACCGTTAAGGTTTCTTCAACGCTGGCCAACACTACTGCATCAGATCTTGAATACAATACCACGTATTATTTCAAAATCGTATCGGTAGATTTATATGGTAAAGAAGGTGATATGCCCGATGAACCATTTGAGGTAACAACGGGTGGCCCATCTATGACCGCTGATAACATTTTCATCCATGACTATAGCAATGGTACAGGGGAAACCGCTACCATTGATTATGTTAAAATGACATGGAAATTGGTTACCAACGAGAATGTAAAAGAAATTGAAATCAAAAGAAATGGTTCTGTAATCGCCACACTGGACACGGTTGCCGACTTGAATTATGAATACAAGGATTATGACGTTGAATATGGCACGGAGTATACCTATATAATTGTCGTTGTAACCGAAAGCGGTGAGAAACATGAAAGTAAAGAACTAACAATTACTCCTGAACAACCTGAAGAAGATGAGGAAGAAGAATACGAAATCCCGACCATCGAGAAAATCGAGCAGTTGGAAGAAGGCGGTCAAAAAGTTAACAAGATCAGGATTCATGTAAGTCATCCAAATGATTTTGGCAGTAATAAATTCAGGTTTGCTACCCAATGGGAAGGTGAGCAAGATTGGGTTAATTATGATAAAAAAATGAGTGAACTGGGTCAAGAAGATGGAAATTGGTATTTGACATTGCAAATAACAGAAAACAATATGCCCGGTTCAAGTTATACCTTCCGCGTAAAAGTCCAATTCATGGGCGCTTATGGCGGATCAAGTGACTATTCGGCTGTAAAAGAGTTTACCTATACAACTACTTCAAAGTAGGTGCCACTTGAACAGGTGAAAATATCTTTTCGTTTTTTATAGCTTTAATTAAAAAAACCGGCTAGTTTAGCCGGTTTTTTTATGGAAAGAGTTTTAGCCATTGATAATCAATAATTTGAGACAATCAAATCAATGTTTCAATGCACCATCCTCAAGGGGTGGTGTTGCTTACCGGGAATACTTTGCCATTAAAATACCGATGGCCGGCAAGGGCAAATTCAGCGATAAATTCACCCATGCTCGCGTTTAACCCCGGGAAAGCCTCGGCCAGCATTTCCGTTTGCACGGCGCCCAGGGCCAAACAATTGAACCTTATCCATGCGCCTTTTAGCTCTTTTGCCAGGCATTCGCTCAATACCGTAATGGCCGCTTTGCTGGAACTATAATACGACAAGCCCGGGAATTTGCTGCTGCCTTGCACCCCGGCCATACTCCCGATATTGACCACGTGGCTGCCATGTTTCGTGCCACTTAAAAACAGCAATAATGCCTGCATTAAAAAGCCGGGCATCATAACATTGGTATTAAACATATCCAGGGCATCGCCGGGCGAAATTTTTTCAAATGCTTGGTTCACCAAATGCCCCGTGTTGTTTATTAAAATATCAAGTTTCGGGGGATAAAAGTGTTTAATGTTTATCCCAATACCATTCACATTCTACATTCAACCCTCAATATGAAACAATAGATGCTTAACATCCACTAAACTTTTAGCATTCAACAAATTTACCATGAAAATTATCCGTTTAACGGATATTCACGGCAAAGCTTCTTATTTCGCGGACATTGAAGCTGATCTTGTTTTGATATTGGGCGATATAACCCATTTTGGCGATACGGAAGATGCAAGGGCCATCTTGTCTAAACTCCAATCGTTTAGCCCCTCGTTTTTCGCCGTGAGCGGAAATTGTGATGATCCAGGCATAAACGAGTACCTGGGCGGGCAAGTAAAACAAAAACAAGGGCTCCAATTCACGGGCCTGGCCGGGTCGTTTACCACCCCGTTTAACACGCTACAGGAATATCGCGAGGAAGAATATGCCGTTATTGAAGTGAAGAACGGGGAGGCGTGAGCAGAATTAAAGCAATTCAGGTAGAAAAGGGATACCTGGTAAAAAAAGCAAGGGCTTCTGTTCAATGTTTACGGTTTCATGTTGCAGAAGGGATGAAACCTAGCTTTTGGGACAGCCTTTACCCATCGATAATACAATTAAACATTCAACACTAGTCATCCCCCCTTAACTCCACCTTTCTATTAATTTTTTTCCTTTGCGGGAAATGGTGGGCTTTTCGAAGGGCGTGATGGCCTCGATGGTTTCTTTGAGCTCGTGCCTTATATCAGGCTCATTTTCCCCGATTTTTTGGATGATATCCAGGCAATAAGATTTCATGGCAATGCTCACCTTGGCGTTCTGCAAGTATGAAAAGCACAAGCCAAGCAGTTTGCCCAGCTTTTCTTCCCCGGGCAATTGCAAGGATAAAATTTTCAATAAATTTTTTAGCACGTTTTGATAAGGAATCTTCTCGGTTAGGTCTACAAGCTCATCCACGAAAGGGGCCACCAGTTCAGGTTTTTTTTCCGCGCAAGCAATAAAAGCCCACGATGCCCGCCCGGCCACCTGGTAATCCGGATGGGTGATATGCTCGTGCAAACAATTGATTTCGCGAGGGTTATCCGCCACGATTGAAACAATCAAATCAATGTTTGACCGGGACGAGGACCGGCTTAAAATAGTTGGGATATCCATGCGGGCTGCGTATTTTCGCGTAAAAATAATTGTAAAATTTGAATTGGGGCCTTTTCCATGCAATTTATTGCCGATTTCCATATCCATTCCCACTTTTCGGTGGCCACGGGCAAGCAACTGGTACCAGAATACCTTGATTACCGGGGTTGTGTAAAGGGTATTTCCCTGATCGGGACGGGCGATTTTAACCACCCGGGATGGCTGGCCGAGCTGAAAGAAAAATTGAAACCCGCTGGCAGGGGACTGTTTTGCCTCAAAAAGAACATGCCCTGGCATTGCCCAATCAAAACCCAGAATTTACTGCATCACCGCCCGTTTATTTTATGTTGTCGGCCGAGTTCAGCAATATTTACAAGAAAAACGGCAAGGTCCGAAAAGCCTATAATGTTTTATTTGCCCCTGATTTTGAATCAGTGGCTAGATTTTAGCACGAGCTCCAGAAAAGGAAGGTTAACATCACCTCCGATGGTTGCTCCATCCTGGGACTGGATGCCCGGTATTTGCTTGAACTAATGCTTGAAGTAAACGAGGATATGGTGTTAACCCTTTTTCATGTATGTATACCTTGGTTTTTTCAGCCCTTGGGGCTAAATCCGTTTTCCAGTCCATAGAGGAATGTTATGAAGACCTGGTCCCGCGTATTTTTGCCGTGGAAACCGGCCTTTCTTCCGATCCTCCAATGAACTGGATGGTTTCATCACTTGACAAGACCACCCTTTTATCCAATTCTGATGCCCATTCCCTTGAAAGAATTGCTCTCGGCCATTCACGATACCCGGGTAAACTCGAAGAAAGTAGACAAAGAATATTCTCGTTTAATCTTAAAAAGTAATAATACTCAAGAATGTATTTTCTAATTAATTGATAATGAGTAACCGCTTCGAGGGTATTCGATCACTCGTAGGGTTTTTAGACCAAACTCATTACTCTTTATCGAAAAAAATGCTTAATTTTACTTTTTATCGCGCATCCTTTTTAATATGCAATGTATCTTGAACAAAAATCATGCATTATGAAAAAAATCCTGCTCACCCTGATCATCTTTGCCCCCATTTCGCTTGGTGCACAAGAAATCGAGCGCCAGGTAATAGCTAACAGCGGCAACCATTCAACGAAGGGCCCCATATCCCTGGAATGGACTTTGGGCGAGCCGATGGTGCAGACCTTCGGGAACAAGGCCCCGATCCTGACCCAAGGCCTTCACCAACCCTGCATATATGCCACCAGCCTGGAAGAACATTTGGCTGTCGGTATGAAGGTAAAAGTGTTTCCTAACCCGGCTGCTGACTATATCCATATCCATATCGTAGGCCAGGAAGAACTCCAACCACGATTAAAACTGCATGATTTACAAGGTAAATGTATTATTGACAGGCCATTGAACAAAGGGGCCATGATTGAAGAAGAAGTGAACTTGTCAAGCTATCCAGAAAATATTTATATCCTTACCATCCTTATCGGGAATGGGGGAAGTTATAAAACGTACAAGATCCAGAAAATTAACTAATAATCATTATGAAGAACTTGTTTACGCTACTTGTTTTACTCTTTATTTTTTCGGCTATGCAGTCACAAGCCCCGCTTGCTTTCCAGTACCAGGCCGTGGTGCGGGGTTCGGATGGCAAACCAATGGCAAACCAGGAGGTTTCCGTGAAAATTTCCCTTATGAAAGGGCACCCCATGAAAAACACGCCCATGGAAGAAGTATACGTGGAAACCCACGAGCTTACCACGAACGGGCATGGGCTGGTTAGCCTGGCCGTTGGACAAGGGGAACGATTGAAGGGCGATTTATCAACGGTACAATGGGGCGAGGATACTTATTTCATGGGTACTGGCCTTGATCTGGATGGCAGCGGAAGCTACGTGCCCATGGGCATGTCCCAGCTCCTTTCTGTGCCTTACGCATTCTACGCTAATAGTGCGAAAGAAGTAGAAAAATTACCCACGCTGAAAGAACTGGCCATGATGTCGCCGAATGGCGAAAAATGGAAAGTTTCAGTGGACGATAAAGGGGAGTTGGCTGCTGCAAAAGCCTTTAACCAGGAGGATTTCGTGAATTCATTGAACGATTTTGGTATTCATTTTTTAAAAGAAGTGAATAAAGGGGGAAACCAGGACACGAATATCCTTATTTCCCCGGTAAGCCTTTCCCTGGCCTTATCAATGACGGCCAACGGGGCCGTGGGGCCAACCCGTGATTCCATGTTCCAGGCACTTCATTTCAAGGGTTTTTCAAATGCTTTCGTGAACAATAACCAACAGTCTTTTTCCCAAAAACTTCAATCCCCTGGCAACGGAAATGAACTGTTTATCGCGAATTCCCTCTGGCCGGATGAAGGCGTGGAAATAGAACAAGACTTTTTAAACACGGGCCAAAATTATTATGAAGCGGGGTTTCGCGTTATGGACCTCCAAGCACCTGGCAGCAAGGATACCATCAATAACTGGGTGTACCGGAACACGGCCGGAAAAATTGAAGAAATCGTTGACGAGATGCATATCAATTGCAAGATGTTACTTGTCAACGCGGTGTACTTTAACGGGGTTTGGAAAACTGCTTTTCCCGATTCGGCCACTGCTATAGAAACTTTTTACCTGAAAGGAGTTGATACCCTGAAAGCGGCTTTCATGAAAATGGCTGATACCCTGGATTATTTTAGCAATGACTTGCTGCAAATGATATCTTTGCCTTATGCCGGTGAAAAGCTGAGCATGGTGGCCATGCTGCCGCGAGAAGGCAAACAATTGGATGATGTTTTAAAGGAATTGAACGCGGGGAATTGGAAAAAGTGGAATGATAAACTGGTTCAAAAGAATGATTTACAGGTTAAATTGCCCCGGTTTTCTTATGAATTTGGCGGTGTGGTAAATGGACCCTTGAAGAAGATGGGCATGGGGATTGCTTTTGGTGAAGAGGCGGATTTTTCCAAAATTACCGGCCAGCCTAATATCTGGATACATGAGGTAAACCACAAGACGGCCATAGAGGTAAACGAGAGCGGTACGGAAGCCGCCGCTGCCACCGATGTGGAATTAATATGGAAAAGCCCGCCACCAGAATATTTTATTGCCAACAAACCCTTTCTTTACGCCATTAAACACGATGAAACCAACGCGATCATATTCCTGGGTAAGATGATGAAACCAGCATATTGCAATCTAGTGAGGATAGAGCACACCGATATCGCGGCCATATACCCAAATCCCGTGAAGGAACATTTGAATATAACATTTACCTTGGCGGTAGAAAAAAATGTTTTATTGCAAATGTACGATATTAAAGGCCAAGTGAAGAAAAGGGAAGAACAAGTATATCCTTTCGGCCAGCACACGGTAACTTGGGAGATGAAAGATTTTGTTAATGGAATATATCTTCTTAAGGTAAAAATAGGGGAAGATGAAAAAATACATAAGATATTGATAAACAAAGATAAGAAAAATTAAACAGGAAATCATGAAAAAAATATTTACTGCCCCGTTTTTATTCCTCCTGATAACTTTACACGCATTGGCCAGTTTTCCCGGTTCTTTCAATTACCAGGCCGTGGTGCGTGACAACCAGGGAAAACCCATGATAAACCAAGCAGTAAGTTTCAAGATAAGTATTTTGCAAGAAATGGTGACAAGGAAGGTGGTTTATTCAGAACTTCATCAAGCCACCACCAATTCTTTTGGATTGGTAAACCTGCAAATCGGCGAAGGCGACCCGCTCGTTGGAAATTTTTCGGATATATCATGGGGAAAGGCACATCATTTCCTGAAAATAGAACTGGATGTTGAAGGAAACAGCCAGTACTTGGACATGGGGACTACCCAGTTACTATCGGTCCCGTACGCTTTGTATTCCCGAAAAGCCGG